>NZ_JBHUQX010000002.1:45830-79265 GCF_042674225.1 Streptomyces sp. NPDC056948 | reverse complement strand
CGGCAGCGCGGTCCCGTCGAGCAGGATCTCGCCGTCGTGGTCCCGGTGGAGCCCGGCCAGACAGCGGGCGAGGGTGGTCTTGCCGCTGCCCGAGCGGCCGACGACGGCGAGGCATTCGCCGGGATGCAGGGCGAGGTGCGGGGCGCGCAGGACGGTGGTGGTGCCGCTGCGGGCGCCGCCGTGGTGCCGGGCGGTGAGGTGGCTCACGCGGAGGACGGGGGCAGGGCTCGCGTCGTCCTGCGCCGAGTCATCGCCGCCGTCGTCGGCGAGGGCCGTGCCGTGTTCGGCGAGCAGGCGGCGGGTCCATGCGTGGCGTGGGGCCTGCCACAGGCGTTGGGCGGGGCCCGACTCGACGACGCGGCCCCTGCGCAGGACGAGGACCTCGTCGGCGAGGGCACGGACCACGTCCAGGTCGTGGCTGAGCAGGACCACCGCGATGCCGCGGGCGGCGACCGCCGCCAGTTGGTCGACGATGCCGCGCTTGGTGAGCGCGTCCTGGCCGGTGGTGGGTTCGTCGGCGACGATGACGCGGGCGCCGAGGAGGAGGGCCTGGGCGAGGACGACGCGTTGCTGCTGGCCGCCGGAGAGCTGGTGGGGGTAGCGACGCAGTAGGGCTTCGGCGTCGGGGAGTTGGGCCGCCGTCAGGGCTTCGCGCACCCCTTCCCGGGCCGCCGTGCGGCGCTGTGCGCGGGGCAGGTGACGTACCTGGGCGCGGGCGATGTCGTCGAGCAGGGCGCTGACGCGGCGGGCCGGGTTGAGGACGGCGGCGGGATGCTGGGGCACGTACCCGACCGGGCCGTCCCCGGACCGGCGCACCTCCCCGGTGACCCGGGCGCCGGGCGGATACTCCCCCAGCAGCGCGAGGCCGGTGGTGGTCTTGCCGCTCCCGGAGGCACCGACCAGGGCGGTCACCCGGCCGGGGAGCACACGCAGGTCCACCCCGTCGACGATGGCCCGGCCGGCGATCTCGACGCGCAGGTCACGGATCTCGGCGACCAGGTCGCTCTCATGGCTCACGGGCGTCGCCCTTTCTTGTCCAGTGCGGCATCGAAGAGCAGGTTGGTGCCCGTCGTCAGGGCGACGATCAGCAGGGCGGGCACGACCACGGCCCAGGGCTGGATGAACAGGCCCGTGCGGTTGCGGTCGACCATGACCGACCAGTCGGCGGCGTCCGGGGCGACGCCCACGCCGAGGAACGCGGCCGTAGACACCAGATAGAGCACGCCGGTCAGCCGGATACCGGCGTCGGCGGCCAGGGTGCGCAGGGCGGAGCGGCCGACGTAGCCGACGGCGACGCGCCACCACGACTCGCCCTGCATACGCAGCGCCTCCACGGCGGGCCGGGCCGCCGCCTCGGCCGCGGCGGCCCGTACGATCCGGGCGGCGTCGGGCACGTTCACCAGGGCGACGAGCAGCGCGAGGCCGACCGCGCCCGGCGTGAACACGGACGCCACGAGGAGGATCAGCAGCAGCGACGGTACGGCGAGCAGCACGTCCAGCGGCCGCATCAGCAGCTCCTCGAGCCACCGTGCGCGGGTGACCGCGGCGGCGAGTCCGACCGGCAGGGCGACGAGGTAGGCGAGGGCCGTCGCGGCGAGCGCGGTCAGCACGACCGTACGGCCGCCGTGCAGCACCTGCTGCCAGACGTCCCGGCCGACGAAGTCGGTGCCGAGCCAGTGGCCTCCGCCGAGGGTGAAGGAGACGGCGCGTGGGCCGGGGGCACCGGCGAACAGGGGCCCCAGGAGGGCGAGGAGCAGGGGGACCGCGACGACGGCGAGGCCGAGCAGTGATCGGCGCGGGGCCCTCACGCCGCCACCCCCGCCCGCGGCGTCAGGCGGTACGCCACCACGTCCGCGCCCAGGTTCAGTACGACGGTCAGCACACCGAACACCACCGCCAGCCCCTGCACCACCGGCACGTCCCGCTCGGCGACCGCGTTGAGGAGGACCGTGCCCAGGCCGGGGATCACGAAGAGCGCCTCCACGACGATGACCCCGCACAGCAGCCAGTCGACGGTGCGGGCGAGTTGCTGCGCGGCCGGAGCCAGGGCGTTGGGCAGCGCGTGGGCGTAGCGGACGCGGGCGCCGGGGACGCCGTAGCGACGGGCGTGGGCGGCGTAGGGCGAGGCGAGGGCGTCGACCATGCCGGCCCGGACCAGGCGGGACAGGGAGCAGACCGGGCGGGAGAGCAGGACCAGCACCGGCAGGACGAGCACGGCTGGGTGGCCGAGCAGGTCCGTGCCGTAGCCCACCGCCGTCGGTGGCAGCCAGGCCAGCTTCAGCGCGACGACCGTCACCAGCAGCACCCCGAGGGCGAATTCGGGCACCGCGTACACGGCGAGTGTCATGGAGCTGACCAGCCGGTCGATCAGCCGCCCCTCGTGGTGGGCGGCGAGCACGCCGAGTCCGAAGCCGAGCGGGACGAGCAAGGCGACGGTGAGCGCGGCCAGCAGCAGGCTCGGGCCGAAGCCGTCGGCGATGTAGTGGGCCACCGGGCGGCCGGAGGTCAGGGAGGTGCCGAAGTCGCCGTGCGGCAGGCCCGTCGCCCAGTCGGCCAGACGTGCGTAAGCGGGCCGGTCCAGCTCCAGGGTCTCGCGGATCGCCGCGATGCGCGCGGGGTCGGGCTGGTCGCCCGCGAGGGCCACGGCGGCGTCGCCCGGCAGCGCCTCGGTGAGCGCGAAGACCAGCAGCACGACGGCCACGGTCTGGGCGAGGCCGAGGAGCAGCCGCCGGACGACGAACGAGCCCAGGCCGCTCTCTTTCACGCGAGCCACACCCTGTCGAAGCGGGCCCAGTCGAGGGTGTTGGCCGGGGCCTTGGTCTCGACTCCCCTGACCTTGCGGGCCGTTCCGAGGATCCAGTCGGCGAAGCCCCAGACGAGGAAGCCGCCCTCGGTGTACAGGCGGCGCTGCATCCGCTCGTAGACGGCGGCCCGCTCGGTCTTGTCGCGGGTGGACTGCGCCTGCTGGTAGAGGGCGTCGAAGTCCTTGTGCTGCCACTTGGTGGCGTTGGTCGTGGAGTCGGTGAGCAGCCGCTGGGAGATGTGGGCCTCGATGGGCATGGCGCCGGAGCGGTAGCAGCACAGGGTGCCACCGTCGAGGATGTCGCTCCAGTAGGAGTCCTTGCTGCCCATCCGCACATCGATCGTGACGCCCGCCTTGGCGGCCTGGTCGCGGAAGATGCCGGCCGCCTCGGTGAAACCGGCGGCGACGGCCGAGGTGTCCAGGGTGACCTTCAGCTTCTCGGCGCCGGCCTGTTTCAGCAGGGCGCGGGCGCGGTCGAGGTCCTGCTCGCGCTGGGGCAGACCGTCGGCGTAGTACTCGTAGCCCTTGCCGAACAGGTCGTTGCCGGCCTCGCCCGCGCCGGACAGGGCACCGTCGACGAGTTCCTTCCGGTCGGCGATGAGGAAGAACGCCTCGCGCACCCGCCGGTCGTCGAAGGGCGGCCGGTCGGTCTTCATGCAGAACGCCTGCATGGCGCTGTTGCGCAGCCGGACGATCTCGATCTGTCCCCGGCCCTCGTGGGCGCGTGCGGTGGTGGGGTTGAGTTCGTGGGCGTACTCGACCTGGCCCGCGAGCAGGGCGTTGACACGAGCGGACTCCTCGTTGACGACCACGAATTCGAGCTCGTCGAGGTAGGGGGCGCCGTCCCAGTGGTCCTCGTGGCGGCGGAAGACGGCGGAGCGGCCGGGCGCGAAGGAGACGAAGCGGAAGGGGCCGGAGCCGATCGGCCGCTGGTCGAAGTCGGTGGCGTTCTCGGGGACGATGTAGGCGCCGAACGCGGCCAGGACGTTGGGGAATTCGGCCGTGGGGCGCTTGAGGACGAACTCGACCGACCGCTCGCCGGTGGCGCGGCTGGCGTCGAGGTCGATGGGTTCCAGGGAGGCCTTGGCGCGGAACGCCTGCTTCGGGTCGGCGATACGGCGGTAGCTGTAGAGGACGTCCTCGGCGGTGACCGGCCTGCCGTCGTGGAAGGCGGCCTTGCGCAGGGTGACCCGCCAGCGGTCGAGGGTCTTGTTCGCCTCCCACGCGGCGGCGAGGCGGGGGCTGGCGGAGAGGTCGGCGTCGTAGTCGGCGAGCTTGTCGTAGAGGGCCTTGGCGCGGGCGACGTCGGCGAACAGGCTGGCCAGGTGGGGATCGAGCGTCTCGCTCGCGCCGCCGCCGGCGAAGGCGGCGCGCAGCCGTCCGCCGCGCTTCGGCGTCCCCCCGCTGCCGCTGTCCGTCTTGTCGTCCGTGCCGCCGCCGCAGCCGGTGAGGGCGAGGGCGGCGGCGCCGGTGGTGGCGGCGAGGAAGCCGCGTCGGCGCAGGCCGGGAAAGTGTTCGTCGTGCATGGCTGGTCCTTCGTTTCCTTCGGGTCAGGGGGCGTGGAGGCGCGCGACGACGTGCAGCCGGTCCCCGTCGGTGGTGGTGCCGGGCAACTCGCCCTGCCGCCAGCGGGGTTCGGTGCGCGGGCCGGGGCCGTCGTGCAGTTCGAGCACCTCGAAGTCGTGCGCGGTGAGGAAGCGCCGTAGCTCCTGCGGGAACAGCAGTCGCCAGGCGGAGTGCTGTGCGGCGGGCGGGGAGCCGTCGTCCGTGGTCCAGACGCGAGTACGGCGGAGCAGTTGGGCGGTGCGATCGACGGTCAGCGTGGTGTTCGACCGGTAGGCCGTGCCCTGCCAAGCGAACTCGTCGACGAGCGGCCGGTCGAGCAGGTCGGTGCGGCCGAGGAAGTACGCGCCGTTGCGCATCTCGGCGACCAGCAGGCCGCCGGGGGTGAGGGCGTGGCGGCAGGAGGCGAGGAAGCCGTCGAGCTGGTCGTTGGTGTGGCAGTACAGCAGGGAGCTGTCCAGGCAGACGACCGCGTCGAAGGCGTCGCCGCCCAGGTCGAAGCCGTGCAGGTCGGCCCGGACGTACGCGGGGCCGGGATGGCGGGTGCGGGCGTGGGCGAGCATCGCCTCGGAGAGGTCGGCGCCGGTCACGGTCCGGCCGGACCGGTGCAGGGCGGCGGCGTCGCGGCCTGTGCCGCAGCCCAGGTCCAGGACGCGCGGCCCGGCCCCGTGACGGCGCAGGCAATCCTCCGCCCACCGGGCGGCCAGCCGTTCGGGGTCGGGGAAACGGGCCTCGTACAGCTCCGGGTGGTCGGTGAGGAGGTTGCCGAGCACGCCGCCGCGGAAGACGCTCATGCGGTGCTCCGCTCGCGCACCGGTTCCGCGGGGGCCGGCAGCGCCCCGCGGCGGTACAGCCACGCCACCGCGCCCGCCGAGGCCAGCCCGAACAGCGCACAGCAGAGCCACGGCAGCCAGGGATGCCCGCCGCTCTCGCCCGTGTCCATGGCCCAGCCGACGGCCGTGTTGCCGAGGGCGGCGGCGACGCCCGAGACGACGTAGAAGATCCCGAAGTACGTGCCGGTCAGCTCGGGCCGGCCGAAGCGCGGGATCAGCTCCATCACGAACGGCTGGGCGATCATGATGCCGAGGTAGAGCAGCAGCGCGCCCGCCAGCACGGGCACGGCACCCGCCGTGAGGGCCGGCGGCAGGAACGCGAGCCCCATCACCGCGAGCCCGACGGCTATCCAACGTGCCCTGTTTCCATGGGACTTGAGCCGCTGGGTGATCCTGAGTTGAAGCGCCAGGTTGGCGACCGTGCCGACGAGGAAGACGATGCCCGCCGCCCCGTCCCAGCCGGTCGCCTCCCTGGCCCCGTCGGGCAGCAGCAGATAGAGCTGGTTCTCCAGGGTGAACATGCCGACCATGGCGAGCGCGAAGGCCACGAAGGGCCGGTTGCCGAGCACTTCGCGCCAGTCCCCGAGGACGCCGCCGCCGCTCGGCTCGACCTTGCGCGCGGGCAGGACGAGCGCCTGCGCCACGGTGAGGACGGCGAAGATCCCGGCGGCGGTGAGCGCGGACGTGCGGAAGTCGACGAGGAGCAGGGCGCTGCCCAGCAGCGGGCCGATGAGCGCGCCGGTCGTGGCGAACACGTTGAACAGCGCGAACGCCTCCGCCTTGCGCTCTCCGGCCTCCTGCGTGAGATACGCCCGCACGGCCGGGTTGAACAGCGCCCCCGCGAGCCCGCTCAGCACGGAAGCGGCCAGCAGCACCGTCAGCCCGTCGCCGAGCGCGAACAGCGCGAATCCGAGGGTGCGCAGGGCACAGCCCGCGATGATGACGCCGCGTGCGCCGAGCCGGTCGGAGGCCGAGCCGCCGATGATGAACAGGCCCTGCTGGCTGAGGTTGCGAACCCCGAGGACGATGCCGACGACCGCCGCCGACAGGCCCAGATTCTCGGTGAGGTGGGTGGCGAGGTAGGGGATGAGCAGGTAGAAGCCGGTGTTGACGCCGAGCTGGTTGACCAGCAGGAGCCGCACGGCGAGCGGAAAGCGCCGCATCTCATGCCACGTCCGCACGGACCGCCACCTCCTCGACGCCCAGGCCGGCGAGGCCACTGGTGCGGACGACGCCGTCGGCGCCGCCGATCCCGGTCCACGGGTCGTGGGCGAGCAGCAGATGGCCGTCGAGGTCGGCCCAGCGGGCCCGGTCGGCCAGGTGGACGGCGGGGGCGAGTCCGAGGGTGCTGGCGGTCAGGCAGCCGAGCATCAGGTCGGTGCCGCTGCCCTCGATCGACTCGGCGATGCGCAGGGCGGCGTGTACGCCGCCGCACTTGGCGAGCTTGACGTTGACGCCCTGGACGCGTCCGGCGAGGCGGCGGACGTCCTCCAGGGTCACGGCGTCCTCGTCGGCGATGACGGGCAGCGGCGCGCGCTTCGCGAGGGCGCCCAGGGCGTCCGGGTCGCCGGGCGGGACGGGCTGCTCGACGGCTTCCACGCCGAGGTCGGCGAAGCGCGGCAGCAGGGCGTCCGCCCGCGCAACGGACCAGGCGCCGTTGGGGTCGAGGAGCAGCCGGGCCCGGGGAGCGGCGTCGCGGATGACGCGCACGCGCTCGATGTCGTCCTCGGGGTCGGGGGCGCCCGCCTTGACCTTGATGACCTCGAAGCCGCTCGCGGCGAGGCGGCGGGCCTCGGCCGCCGCCCGGATCGGGGCCGTGATGCCGATGGTGCGGGCGGTGGCGGCGACGGGCGGGGCGGTGGTCCAGAGGAGGCGGTGCACGGGGGCGCCCGCGCGTTTGCCGGCCAGGTCGAGCAGCGCCGACTCGACGGCGGCGGTGACTGCGGGCGGCACGTCACGCGCGGGCGAATCCCCCGCCCGCAGGGCCTCCAGGGCGCTCTCCGGATCGGCGAAACGGCTCAGGTCCACGGCGGAGAGGAGCCGTACGAGCGTCTCGGTGCCGAGCCCGTAGTACACGCTGGTGACGGCCTCGCCGTGGCCGCGCAGTCCCTCGTGCTCGACGGTGAGCCATACGGCGTCGCGTGCGGTCATGGTGGAACGGGAGATGCGCAGCGGCTCGGCGAGTTCGAGGCGTACGGTGCGCAGGCTGGACTTCACGGGCTCTCTTTCTTCTGCGAGGCGGGGGCGGCGAGCGGGTCGCTGACGCGGGTGCAGCGGACCCAGCCGGCGGCCTCCGCCGCGTACGGGTGCGGTATCTCGACGGGCCGGGTGGCCGCGGCGGCCGGGTCGAGGCCGTGGGCGGCGGTGAAGTCGTCGTCGTAGACCGTGCCGAGGTAGCGGTGCGGGCCGTCGGGGAAGACGGTGGCGACGACCGCCCCGGGGTGGACGCGGGCGGCCCAGGCGGCGACCCGGGCGGCGGCGCCGGTGGACCAGCCGCCGCTGACGAAGGCGCCCCGCGCCAGCCGGCGGCAACTGTCGACGGCCTCGGCCGGGCCGACCCAGTGGACCTCGTCGAAGGCGTCGTAGGCGACGTTGCGCGGGTGGATGCTGCTGCCGAGGCCGCGCATCAGCCGGGGCCGGGCGGGCTGGCCGAAGATGGTGGAGCCGGTGGCGTCGACGCCGATGAGCCGCAGGGCGGGCCAGTGCCGGCGCAGCGGGCCGATGATGCCCGCGCTGTGGCCGCCGGTGCCGACGCTGCACACCAGGATGTCCAGATGGTCGAGTTCGACGGCGATTTCGGCCGCCAGGGAGGCGTAGCCGGCGGTGTTGTCGGGGTTGTTGTACTGATCGGGCCAGTAGGCGCCGGGCAGTTCGGCCAGCAGTTCCCGCAGCCGGGCCAGGCGCGCTGCCTGCCAGCCGCCCCGCTCCGCCGGCCGGTCGGCGATCTCCAGCCGCACCCCGTAAGCCCGCAGCAACTGGCGCATGGACGGCTCCAGTTCCCGGTCGCCGACCAGCACGACGGGATGACCGAGGGCCTGTCCGGCGAAGGCGAGCCCGATGCCGAGGGTGCCGGAGGTGGACTCCACCACCGGGGCACCGGGCAGCAGTTCACCGCGTTCGCGGGCGCCCAGCAGCATCGACACGGCGGCCCGTGCCTTCATCCCGCCGGCGGCGAGCCCTTCGAGCTTGGCCCAGAACCCGGGGTGCGGGCCCGGCAGGTCGGCGGTGATGCGGGCCAGTGGGGTACGGCCGACCAGGGAGAGCAGTTCCCGTCGCGCGGCCGGGCGGAGCGCGGTCGCGGTCATCGCCCGCCTCCCGGACAGGAGCCGTCGTAGCGGTGCAGGACACCGGGGCCGCCGTCGAGCCAGAAGAACGGGTACGGCTCCGCGCACACCGCGCTGACGCCCTGCCCGAGGAAGCGCGGCAGCACCGCGCTCCCGGTCTGGGCGAACATCACCAGCCGCTTGCCGTGCGCCAGCGCGTGCCGCCGCAGCGGTTCGAAGGTGCCGTTGCCCAGGGTCATGCCGGAGACGAGCAGCGCGTCACAGCGGCCGGCCGCGGCGAGCGCGTCGGCGACGACCGGCTCGTCCCACTCGGTCGTGCCGCCCTTGAGGTCACACGGGATGTAGCGCAGATCGCGCGAACGCAGCGCTTCCAGAAGGGAGTTGACCACTCCCACCACGAGCACCGTGGCACCGGGCGGCAGGTCGAGCAGGCCTACGACGGTCTTCGCCCGGGCCCGGGACTTCTCCAGCGACGAACCGGCGGGCAGCGGGACGGGGCGGGCCCCGTTCGCCGGGGTGTGCGGCAGGACGTGCATCAGATAGGCGTCGAGGGCCGCCACCCGCACCGCCGGCAGCGGATGCTCCAGCAGCCGGGCCACGTCCGCGCCCACACACTCCTCGACCGCGCTGTCGGGCAGCGCCCCGGGTTCGACCGCGCAACTGCCCACGGCCTCGGCGAGGCGCAGGCTGAGCACCTCGTTGCGGTAGCCGGTGCCCCGCCCGGCGTGCCGGACGGCCTGCCGGGTGGTGAAGGCCACCGCGATGCGCAGCGTGCCCGGGTCGGGCCCGAGGGCCCCGGCGCGCACCTGGTCCACGAGGCCGTCGTACGAGGTGCGGGTGCCGGTGAGCGCGGTCATCGGATCACCAGTCCCGCCCGCAGCCCGTCCAGCAGGGTCTCGACGCGTGCGCGGGCGCCGAGTCCGTCGGCGTCGCCAGCCATGACGTGCCCCAGGTACTCGTTGTTGCTGCCCGCCGCCTTCACCGCCTTGCCGGGTTCGGCGAGTTGCACCTCCAGCACACCGGGCAGGTCGCCCACGTCCACGCCGTCCAGCGCTTCGAGGGTGCCCGAGGAGCCCGGCACCAGGAAGCCGACGGCCGCGCTGCGCAGCCCGGTGTCCGTGTGCCGCAGGTCGGGTGCGCGGCCCAGGGCGACGTCCACGAAGGCGGCGGCGAGGTCGATCCCGGTGACGTGCCGTACGAGCTCGGTGATGCGGTTCCCGGCGGGCCGGGGGTTGACCTCGACCACGCGCGGTCCGGCGGAGGTCAGTTTGATCTCCGTGTGCGCCACGACCCCGTCGGTCAGGCCGAGGGCCTTGAGGGCGGCCAGCGCGGTCTGTTCGGCGGCCTCGGCGTCGGCGAAGGGCAGCGCGGCCGGGAACATGTGCCCGGTCTCGACGAAGGCGGGCGCTCCGCCGACGCTCTTGTCGGTCACGCCCACCACCTGGACCGCGCCCGCGTACGACACCGTCTCGACGCTCACCTCGGGACCGTCCAGCAGCTCTTCGAGCAGCACCACGGGCGTCCGCCGCTGTCCGCGGGCGTTGACCGGGAAGTCGGCCAGGGCCCGGCAGGCGGCGGCGAGCTGGGCCTCGTCGTCCACGCGGCGCACGTACATGCCCGCGCACAGGTCGACGGGCTTGACGACCAGCGGGTAGCCGATGTCCCGTGCGGCCCGCGCGATGTCGGCCCACTCCTCCCGGACGGCGAAGCGCGGGCCCGGCACCCCCGCGTCGGCGAGGACGCGGCGGGTGCTGTCCTTCCGGCAGGCGTTGCGGACCGCCTCGGGCCCGGGGCCGGGCAGACCGAGACGTTCCGCGATCCGTGCCACGGCCGGCAGGTAGTAGTCGCAGGACGTGACGACCCCGTCGAAGCCGAGCACCCCGTGCAGCCGCTCGACCTCGGGCAGCAGCGCCTCGATGTCGTTGGTGTCGGCGGTGATGACGTTGCGGGCGCCGAGCAGCGGATGGGCCGTTCCCTCCGGGGCCGAGCGCAGGTAGTGGTGCAGGTCACGGGTGAGGAACGTGAACGCGTGCCCGTTCTCCCGGATCGCCCGCGGCAGCAGTCGGCTCATGGACCCGACCCAGCTCTCGACCACCAACAGATGAGCCACAACTCCCCCTTTCTTGCAGTGAGTCAGAGGCGTGCGGGCAGCCCGGCGAGCCCTCCGGGAGGAGGGTGCCGGGGGTTGCCCGCCAGAGACGTTATCGATAATCATTTTCATTGTCATCTGATCGGGCGAAGATCTTCTGGAGACCCCTTGACCCGTCCCGCACGCCGCACCGCACTGCTGTGCGCCCTCGCGGCCGCCACCGCCCTGCTCCCCGCCGCCCCCGTCCGGGCGGCCGAGCCGCGCTCCCCGCTGCGCTTCACCGACTGCCCCGACTCCGTCCCCCGGCCGGCCGCGCCGGAGCGTGTCGAGTGCGGGCGGATCCACGTACCGCTCGACCGGCACCGACCCCGAGGGCCGCGCATCGAGGTGGCGGTCTCACGGGTCCGCGCCTCGGGCACCCCCGCCGAACGGCGCGGCATCCTGCTGGTCAATCCCGGCGGCCCGGGCGGCTCCGGGCTCCCCTACGCGGTCACGAAGCGGGCCAAGCTCCCCGAGAGCGTGCGGCGGGCGTACGACGTGGTCGGCTTCGACCCGCGCGGCGTCGGACAGAGCACCCCGGTCTCCTGCGGCCCGATGGGCGGTCTCTTCGAGAGTCCGGGCCCCGACCCGGTGCCGTCCGGGGCCCGCGCGGAACGGGCGTACCTGTCCTCCCTGCGCGCCATGGCCGACGACTGCGCGACGCACGCGGGCCGGCTGCTGCCCCATCTGTCCACCGAGCAGACGGCGTACGACATGGACGCGATACGCGGGGCCCTCGGCGAACCGCGGACGAGCTTCCTCGGCGTCTCCTACGGCAGTTGGCTCGGCGCCGCCTACACCGCCCGCTTCCCGCACCGCGTCGGCCGGATGGTGCTGGACAGCGTGGTCGGGCCGTGGGACTGGTACGACTTCGACGTGATCCAGAGCCGGGCCCTGCTGCGTCAGCGCGGGACCTTCTTCGCCTGGACGGCGGCCCATGGCGAGCGTTTCGGCCTGGGTGGGACACCGGGAGCGGTGCGGGAGGCGTATCTGCGGGTGCGCCGGGGACTCGCCGCGCGGCCGGTGGCGGGCTTCGGCCCGGCGGAGTTCGACCGCGCGGTGTACCGCGCCCTGGGCCGCACCGAACGCTGGGAGGGCCTCGCCGACGGTCTGCGCGGCTACCTGGCCGACGGCGACCCGGACGGGCTGCGCCCGGCCACCGCCTTCGACAGCCCGGAGTCACACACCTACGAATCGGCCAACCGCGTCGTCAAGTGCGCCGACGGGCCGGGCCCCGGCCCCCGCGACATCCTCACGGACATCCGCCGCACCCGCCGTCTCGACCCGCAGCCGGTTCTGACGGGCATGGAGGCGAACGCCTGCGCCTACTGGCACCACCGGCCCGGCCGGCGCACCCCGCTGGGCAGTCCGGACGCGCCGCCGGTCCTCCTCGTCGCCTCCGCGCACGACCCCGTCACGCCCGTCGAGGGGGCCCGCGATCTGCGCCGCCTGCTGCCCGGCGCACGCCTGGTCACCCTCGACAACGACTACTCCCACGGCGTGTTCGCGAGCCGCGGCAACGCGTGCGTGGACGACACCGTGGCGGCTTATCTGGTGCACGCAACGGTGCCGTCGGCGGACGTGCGCTGTACGGGCCCGGGCCTGCCCACGGTTCGGTAGAGAGCGCCCGGCCTCAGGCCTCCTTCCACACCAGCACGGTCAGCACCGCGTTCGCGACGGTGACGGGCACAGCGGCCTGGCTCAGCAGCCGCACCCGCATGCTGCGTCCCGAGGCGAGCCGCTTCGTCACGGGCAGGACCACGAAGGAACCGCCCCCGGTCCCGGCGATCTCGTGGATCGGGTGGTCCGCGCGGTGCTCGTCGCCCTCGTACTCCGACATGCGCGCCTGCACGACCGCACCCGCCGGCAGACCGTCGATCTGGAGGCTGAGGGTCCCGCTGAAGCGGGCCGGGCCACGGGCGAACACGCTCCCGCCGGTGGCGTGGTGGCCGGTCTCGTCGGTCCACTCCGTGGTGAACTCGACCGAGTCCCAGGCGCCGGGCGCGAGCTCGTACTGCCCGGCGACACCTAAGTTGACGTACTGGGGCATGGGGTCCTCTCCTTCCCACCGGCCCGCCGGGAGGGCCAGGGCGTCGGCGACATCACGGCGGAAGTCGGCCATGTCGAATCCGCGCGGGTCGACCTTCCAGTCGCTCCATTCCAGGTGGCCGATCGCGCTCTTGTGGCCCCAGCCGTGCGCGCGGCAGACCGCGGCGGTGGCCTTGACCATGGCGAGGTACTGCTCGCGCGGCCACGGGTCCCTGCCGTCGCCCTTGTTCTCGCACTCCCAGCCGTAGAACCGGGCGTTGCCGTCGACCGCGCCGGCCGAGCCGTCGTGCTCGTGCGTCGCCGGCGGGTACGTGCCGTACGACTCGCCTATGACGGCGTTCAGCACGTCACCGTCGCCGCCGCCGGCGTGGTTGGCCCGGCCGTTGCCGGTCAGGTGGACGACACCGTCCTTGGTGATGCACCCGGTGGCGAGCGGACCGGGCAGGGCACTGTGGCCGTCGTAGATCAACCCGACGACGTCCGTGTCCGGTCCGGTGACGGTGTGGTGGATCATCACGCCGTGCACGGGGCCCCAGGGGCCTATGTGATTACGGTTGTTGGTGCGCCAGCCACTGACCTCGTGGACGGCGCAGCCCTCGGCCTTCAACGCGGCGACGAGCCGGGTGGCGGTGAGTGGTGTGGCCATGCGTCGGTCCTCCGTTTCGGCGCGCTCGCGCCGGTCCGAAGACTGCGGGCCCGGCTGCGGAGCGTGCCTGCGGAACGCTTCGCCCGAATCTGCCCTGGAAACTCGCCAGGCCCTCACTCACCATTGTTCCGCCGCTTGCCTCGTCGCTCACCTCGCCGTACCCCCGCACACAAATTCGGCGGGATTACGACCCTGCCGCAGCAGGCGGGGCAGGGGCTCTGTCAGTGGCCCGGCGTAGGGTCCGCTGCCATGAGCATCCCCACCGTCGAGGAGTCCTGGGCCCGCATCGACGCCTGGCTGACCCGGCACGCTCCCCTCACCGACCGTGCGGACGCGCTGCCCATCACCCCGGGCATCACCGGGAGTTCCTCGCTGCGCCGTGTTCTGGCCGACTTCGCGGATGCGCTGGAGGGCGGCCTCCCGTTCCTCGGCCGGATCCCCCTCGCCGTGGACGGAAAACTGCTGTGGGAGGAGGAGAGAACCGTGCCCGCCGATCCGGTCTCCCCACTCACCCACGCCACCGCGCTCGCCGAGCCGGAGTCGGACCCGCCGTCCCCTCGGCGCCCGGTCTTCCCGAACGACTCCGAAAGTGCCGTGCCGGCACCCGCGCAGGGCGTCACCGAGGGAGGGACGCGGAGCCTCTCCTTCGTCCGCACCGGCCGTCCGCGTCCCGAACCGCTACCGGACCAGCCGGACGTGGCGTTCGCCGCGGGTCTGACGCCGGCCGAGATGCTGCGCCGGCTCGGCGCCGTCCCGGCCACCGTCCGGCCGCGCGACCGCCGGCAGGCCCGGCGGGCGGTGGAGTCGGCGTGGGCCGCGCACCGGCCCCTGGTCCGTGCGGGCGCTGTCGGCGGATGGGCGTACGCCACGATCGAGGGCGGCGCCGCGCAGTTCGCCCGGACCGAGGTGCTGCGCGCCCTGTCCGCCGGCACGCGGGTGGTGGTCCTGACCAGACAGGGCCCCGAGGTCGCTCTCACCTTCGCGGAGGACGGCGTGCCGTGCCCGGAGGAGGACACCCGGCGCGTCATGTCACCGCGGGAGGGCAGCCACGCCGGCGGACCGTGGGCGCGGCGCCTCGGTGTGGACCTCTGGCCGGGATCCACCGCCGCCTACACCGACTTCCTGGCCGTCCTGGCACAGGAATTCGGGATCGCCTACGCCCCGGACACGGAGGGGCCGACGGAGCTGACCAGCGCACTTGTGCTGCCCCTCCTGGACGACCTGCCGGAGCGTGAACCCGAGGCGTGGGTACGGGACTTCGACCTGGCCGGGCTCGTGGAGCGCACCCCGCCTCGGCGACTGCGCACCGCCGTCGCGGCCCAGCTGACCCGGCTGGCGGCCGAGACGCACCTCGACACCCACCCGGAGGTGACCGAGGCCCTCGACCGGATCCGGCACGGCCTGCCGGTCGACTGCGACCAGGACGATCCCCTGGCCCTGCGGATACGGACCCTGGTCGCGGAGGTCCACGCGACCAGGACGATGCTGCGGGGCAGCGACAACGGGCCCGTGTCCGAGGATGACCTCACCGCATGGGTCGCGCGAAGCGACGCGGCCGCCGCGCTACGGGCCTTCCTTCGGCTCCCGTTGCCGGTCGCCGCGGAGGCGGTCCTCCAGCGGCGGATCTCCCTCCACTGGCGGGACGAACTCGCCGCCGACCTGGCCGACCCAGCCGACCTGTGAGCCGGTGGCGTGGCGCCCTGTACCGCCGCGGTCAGACCAGCTCCGGCTGGGGTTCCGGCTTCGGTATCGGTGCGGCCGCGGGTTCCCAGACCCGCGTGGTCCGTATGTAGCCGTAGATCACGGAGGCCATCGCCGCAATGAGGAGGGGTCCGAACACCTGCGGGTGTGCGGCCATCTCCACCGGCAGATAGCGGTAGGACACCAGGAGCGCGGCGAACACCGTCGTGCCGTAGGTGACGAACTGGATTCCCGACCGGTCCCAGCCGCGTGCCTGTGCGCGCAGAGCCGCCTCGATGGTGAGCGTGAACACCACGCCGGCGACGAGGTCCACGCCGTAGTGGTAGCCGAAGCCCAGGGTCGCGGTGAGCGTGGCGATCAGCCAGAACGTGCCCCCGTAGCGCAGCGCGCGCGGGCCCCGGCGGGAGTGGAGGTAGATCGCGGTGGCCCATGCCGTGTGCAGGCTGGGCATGCAGTTGCGCGGGGTGATCCCGTCGAACGGCATCGACTGCGGGGCGCCGATCGGCGGCGGCAGGTCGGGCCACAGGTTGGCCAGGGCCCAGTGCCCGCCGTCGGCACCGTAGGCGTAAACCGGCCCGACCACCGGGAAGATCATGTAGATGCCCGGCCCGAGGAGGCCGATCACCAGGAACGTGCGCACCAGATGATGTTTCGGGAAGCTGCGCTCGGCCGCCACGTTGCGCAGCTGGTACAGCGCGACGACGACCGCGCCCACCGCGAGCTGCGCGTAGACGACGTCGAGCAGCCCGGTACCGACCGGGCCGGTCGCCGTGACGAGACGGCCCACCAGCCACGACGGGTTGCCGAGCGCGTGATCGGCGGACGCCAGGTACTGGTCGAGAACCGTCGGCTGGGTCTTCGACGTGATGAGCAGCCAGGTGTCGCCGGTCTTACGGCCGGCCACCAGCAGCAGTCCGAGGCCGACGCCCTTCAGCAGCAGCACGCGCTCCGGGCCGGTGCGGCGTGTGACGGCCATGACCGCGATGCCCAGGATCACCCACAACGCGCCGTTGCCGAAGGGGTGGCCGTCGGCCAGGAAGGGCGCGCCGATCCCCCACCGCACCAACTGGAAGACGGCGTCGATGCCGACCGCGATGCCGACCGCGATGAACCGTTGCCGCCGGTTGAGCACGACCAGTGCCATGGCCAGGCAGGCATACAGCAGCCAGCCCGATTTGGGAGGGAGTATCACCTCTTGCACCTGGCAGGTGATCGGCCCCGGCATTCCGTAGCGACGTGCGGCGATCTCCAGCACGATGAGGAATCCGAGGGTGATGACCCCCGCCATGGCCCATAGCAGCACCCGCGGTTGACGCCATGCGGCGAACGTCGTTCTGCTGCTTATTCGCGCAAACAACCGCGATGCCATGGATATCAATTTTTTAGTCTGTTTTCCGGTGAAGAAGGGCGATGGGCGCTCGTCACAAGCTCGAACATGCTAGCGGAGCGATGCGGATGAGTCTCGCGATTACGGGTGATTCGAGCCGACTCAGATGGTCAGGGCATCGATCAGGGCCTTGGTGACGTCCTCCGTGGTGGCGGTGCCGCCGACGTCGCGGGTGAGGATGCCCGCGGCCGTGGTCGCCTCGATCGCGTTCCGCAGCCGGGCCGCCTGGTCCGGCAGGCCGAAGTGCTCCAGCATCAGGGCCGCGCTGCCGACCGCGCCGATCGGGTTGGCCAGGCCCTGGCCCGCGATGTCCGGGGCGGAGCCGTGCACCGGCTCGAACATGCTCGGGAAGCGGCGCTCCGGGTTGAGGTTGGCGCTGGCCGCGAGGCCCAGGCTGCCGGCCAGGGCGCTGCCGAGGTCGGAGAGGATGTCGGCGTTCAGGTTCGAGGCGACGACCACCGACAGGTCCTCGGGGCGCAGGACGAATTTCGCGGACATCGCGTCGACCAGGACGCTCTCGGTCTCCACGTCCGGGTAGTCGGCGGCGACCCGCCGGAACACGTCGTCCCACAGGACCATGCCGTACTGCTGGGCGTTGCTCTTCGTCACCGACGACACCTTGCGACGGCTGCGCGTGCGGGCCAGCTCGAAGGCGAAGCGCATGATGCGTTCGCAGCCGACCTCGGTGAACAGGGCCGACTGCACGGCGACCTCCCCGCCCGGCCCGCGACCGCCGAGGTTGCGCCCGCCGAGTCCGGCGTACTCGCCCTCGCTGTTCTCGCGGACGACGACCCAGTCCAGCTCGGTGTCGTCGGCCTTGCGCAGGGGGCTGACGACGCCCGGCAGGAAGTGCACGGGGCGGACGTTGGCCCACTGGTCGAAGCTCTGGCAGATCTTCAGGCGCAGGCCCCACAGGCTGATGTGGTCGGGGACGGTGGGCCAGCCGACGGCGCCGAAGTAGATGGCGTCGAAGTCCTTGAGCCGGTCGAGCCCGTCCTCGTCCATCATCCGGCCGGTGCGCTCGTAGTACCCGCAGCCCCAGGGGAACTCCTCCCACTCGAACGCGAAGGCTCCGCCGGAGTCCGCGGCCAGGGCGTCCAGGACGGCCCGCCCGGCGGCGACGACCTCCTTGCCCACGCCGTCGGCGGGAACGGCGGCGATACGGAACGTGCGGGGTGCGGTGGTCATGAGGGCCTCCGGGTCGCTGGCTCGCTGTGACGGCATCGGTTGCGAGTCAACACAGGGCGGTCGTACGGCGTCCAAGACCTGCTTCCGATGCGACGTATAGGCGCCGCCGATCGGTCACGCGTCAGGCGTCGTGTGCCGTTCGCCGGTGCGGGCTGCCGGTGCCGGCCGCCGCCCGCCGCCGGGCGAGCGATTCGGTGAGGGCGAGGAAGGTGCGCGCGGCCGGCGTGAGGTGCGCGGGCAGGCTGACCATCGCCACGTGGAGTTGAGCGGTCGGCTCGATGGGCGCGACCACGGCACCGCAGCGACGGGCCAGCCGGGTCCAGGAGGACGGCAGGACCGCGATCCCCACCCCGGTGAGGGCCAGCGGCAGGATCGAGGTGCGGTGGTCCACGACCGTGACGATCTCCGTGCCGGTGCCGCCCGCGGTGATGTCGTCGACGATGCTGCGCATCAGGCTGCCGGTGCGGGAGGCGATGAGTTTCTGCCCGGCGAGGTCCCCGGGCCGGATCGTGACGTCGTCCTCGATCGCTCCGCCCGGGGCGGCGACGACCACGAACGGCTGGTCCTCGACGTGCAGGACGTCCAGCCCGGCCGGCTGCACCGGAGTGGCGCTGCCCAGCAGGCCAAGCTCGCACGCCCCGCTGCGGACCAGGGACAGCACCTCGTCGGGGGTGAAGGCGGCCTGGGTGCTCACCGTCACGGACGGATGCAGCTCGGCGAAGCGGTGGACGAGGGTCGTCAGCGGTTCGATGCCGGGCGAGGGCATGGTGGCGACCTCGACCGTGCCGCCGTGCAGACCGGCGAGCGCGGCGGCGGTGTCCCGTACGGCCGCCAGGTCGCGCAGCACGCGCCTGCTCGGCTCCAGCAGCTCCTGGCCTGCCTCGCTCACCACGACGCCCCGGCCCACCCGGTGGAAGAGGGCAACCCCGAGGTCGGCCTCCAGGTTCGCCATCGCCTGGGACAGCGAGGGCTGGGCGACGTGCAGGGCGGCGGCGGCCTTGCTGAAGCCGCCGTGCTCGACGATGGCGAGGAAGTACTCCAGTTGCCGGGCGTCCACGGTGCCTCCCCGCTCCGTCCTGATGCGACGGGCGAGCCTACCTGGCGGTTTCCGCCCCCTCCCGTCCCTCCCCTCCCTCCCGTCCGAGCCGGCGCTCGGCGAGTGCGCGCCCGCACCGCGCGAGCAGCCGCGCGGACAAGTCGCCGTCGTGCGCGCAGTCCTGCTCGGTGAGGTCCGTCAGGGCCTGGACGGAACGGAAGTGGGCGGCCGTCCGCTCGGCGGGCAACGTGCAGCGGCCCGCCACCGCGTGCACCTCCGTGCCGTACCGGCGGGCCCGTCGGGCGAGCGCGACCGGCAGCTTGCCCGCCAGGGACTGCTCGTCGAGGCTGCCCTCACCGGTGACGACGAAGTCGCTGGCGGCGAGCAGCTCGTCGGCTCCGAGCAGGGTGAGGAAGTAGTCCGCCCCGGAGCACACGCGCCCGCCCAGCAGCATCCCGGCGTAGCCGAGCCCGCCTGCGGCTCCGGCACCTGGGGCTTCGGCATGCTTTACGGCGTCCGGGACGCCCGCCGCCGTCAGCCGACGTACGAAACCGGCGAGGGCTGTGTCCAGTTCCCGTACTTCTGTCTCGCTCGCCCCCTTCTGCGGTCCGTAGACGGCTGCCGCGCCCGTCGGCCCGAGCAGTGGGTTGTCCACGTCGCTGGCGAGAACGAGGCCGACGTCTTCCAGGGCGGCCCGGGCCTCGGTGATGTCGACGGTGTGGAGGTCGGCCAGTCCGCCACCACCCGGGCCGATCGAGGTGCCGTCCGCGCGGGCGAGCACCGCGCCGAGGGACCGCAACAGGCCCGCGCCGCCGTCGGTGGTCGCCACGCCGCCGAGCGCGAGGACGATCGTGTCGGCGGCGCCCTCCAGCGCGTACCGGATCGCCTCACCGACGCCTTGACTCGTGGCCGTGAGCGGCGCTTTCCGTCCGCCCGGCAGGACGCCGAGTCCGCAGACGGCCGCGGCCTCGACGAGGACGGTACGGCCGTGTACCGCGATGTCGGCGGTGACGGGCTGCCCGGTCGGGCCGGACACCACGATGTCCTCGCGGCGGAACCGACCCGCGCAGGCGGCGGCCACGCTCCCCTCTCCGCCGTCCGCCAACGGCAGCCGGTCGACCCGCGTGTCCGGGGCCGCTTCCAGCAGCCCGCGCTCCAGTGCGCGGGCCACCTCGTCGGCGCTGAGGGAGCCCTTGAACTTGTCCGGGGCGATGAGGACGGACGCCGTCAGGGCGTCACCTCGGCGGGTTCGACGGAGGCGGGCTGGACGGGGGCGGGCGCACCGGCCCGGCCGGTCTTCTCGGACTCGAACTCGGACTCGGAGGCCGCCGGTGGCTCTCCCGCCTTGCCGGCGAGGACCGCGCGCGCCCTGGCGAGGTCGAGGCCGTTCTCCCACTTGGCGATGAACAGGGTGGCGACGGCGTTGCCGAAGAAGTTCACCAGCGCCCGGCACTCCGACATGAACTTGTCGATGCCGAAGATGAGCATGATGCCCGCGGCCGGGACGGAACCGACCGTCGACAGCGTCGCGGTGAGCGCGATGAAGCCGCCGCCGGCGACGCCCGCCGCGCCCTTGGACGTCAGCAGCATGACGGCCAGCAGCCCGAGTTGCTGGCCGAGGGAGAGGGATGTGTCGGTGGCCTGGGCGATGTAGAGGGTGGCCAGCGAGAGGTAGATGGCCGCGCCGTCGAGGTTGAAGCTGTATCCGGTCGGCACGACGAGACCGACCGTGGATCGCTCGGCCCCCATGAACTGCAGCTTGCGCATCAGCCCGGGCAGCGCCGGCTCGGCCGTGGACGTGCCGAGGACCAGCCAGAACTCCTCCTTGAAGTAGCGGAAGAGCTGGAAGATGTTCAGCCGCACATACAGCGCGAGCACTCCGCCGAGCACGACCACGACGAACAGGGCGGAGGTGACGTAGAAGAGGAGGATCAGCGAGCCGAGGCTGGTCAGCGTGGACAGGCCGAACTTCCCGATGGCGTACGACATCGCGCCGAAGGCGCCCAGCGGCGCGGCCTTCATGACGAAGGACAGGACTTTGAAGACGACCTCGGTCAGCCGTCCCACGGCCGCGATGATCGGCTCGCCCGTCTTCCCGACCATCTTCAGCGCGATGCCGAAGACGACGGCCAGAAAGATCACCTGGAGGATGTCGCCCTCGACGAACGGGCCGAAGAAGCTGTCCGGCACGATATTGGTGAGGAACTCCCACCAGTGCTGGTGCTCGCCCTGGTCGATGTACTGGCTGGCGTCGCCCGAGGTCTTGAGTGTCGACGGATCGGCGTGCACACCGTCGCCGAGCCGGAAGATGTTGATCGCCACCAGGCCGGTCAGCAGGGCGACGATCGTGCCGACCTGGAAGTAGGTCAGCGCCTTGATGCCGGTACGGCCGACCTTCTTCAGGTCGGCGACCCCGGCGATGCCGCCGATGATCGTCAGGAACACGATCGGGCCGATCAGCATCTTCATCGCGGTGATGAACGTCGTACCGATCGGCTCCATGTCGGTGGCGAGATCCGGCCACCGCCAGCCCAGCACGATGCCGATCACGATCGCCACCAGCACCTGTACGTACAACTGCCGGTACCACGGCGTCCCGGCGATGCGCACGGCTTGCTCGGCTCGCTCATTGCCCGGGGTATGCGTCATTGCGGCCTCCCTGATCGCGCGACACCGAGCCCGACCGGTCCGCGCCAGCTTGCGCCACAGTGAACCGGGGCGCAGCTCAGGGGGTCCACGACCAAAAATCGATGCCCCGTATAGGCGGTGCCTATCTGTGCTGGCGCATACGACGGGCGGCCCTCTGCGGCGCCCGCAAGGGGGGACGAAACTCTCCCTGCCACGCGTGGTGCCGGTGGTGCCAGACTCCCGACTGACCAGCCCCGCTGCCCAGGTGATGCGAAGGCGTACGTATGTCTGCTGAACTCCCCGAGCCCGCTGCCCCGCCCCCCACCGGATCCAGTGACCCCGCCTCGGCTCCGAGTCGGCGCACCTTCATCGCCACCGGTACCGCGGTCGGCGGCGTCGTCGTCGCGGGCGGGGTGATCGGAGGGACCCTTCTCGCCGACGCGGGGGAGGCGAACGCCGTCGACAGGCCGCCGTCCAGCCGTGTCTCCCTGACGGTCAACGGCACCCTGCGCACGGTGACGGTGGACAACCGGACCTCGCTGCTGGATCTGCTGCGCGAGCACTTCGGCCTGACCGGCTCGAAGAAGGGCTGCAATGCCGGGGCCTGCGGAGCGTGCACCGTGCTGGTCGACGGGCGCCGGGTCAACTCCTGTCTGACGCTGGCGGTACGGCTGGAGGGTGCCGAGGTCACGACGGTCGAGGGCCTGGCCGACGGCGACCGGCTCCACCCGCTCCAGCAGGCGTTCATCGACGAGGACGCCTTCCAGTGCGGGTACTGCACGCCCGGTCAGATCGTCTCCGGGGTGGCGTGCGTCGAGGAGGGGCACACCGGCTCGCCGGAGGAGATCCGGGAGTGGATGAGCGGCAACATCTGCCGCTGCGGCTGCTACGTCAAGATCGTGCGCGCGGTCGAGCAGACCGCACGCCGGAAGTGAGGCCCTCCGATGTATCCCTTCGCCTTCACCAAGGCGTCCGACACGCGTGAGGCCCTCGACGCGGGCCGCCGCGGCGGCCGTTACATCGCCGGGGGCACCACCCTGGTCGACCTGATGCGGGAGACCGTCGAACGCCCCGAGACCCTCGTCGACATCTCGCGTCTGCCGCTGCGCGAGGTCAGCGTGACCGAGCGCGGCGGGCTGCGCATCGGTGCCCTGGTGTCCATGTCCGAGGCCGCCGCCCACCCCAAGGTGCGCACCCTGTTCCCCGTGATCTCCGAGGCGCTGGAGCTGAGCGCGTCGGCCCAGTTGCGGAACATGGCCTCCATCGGCGGCAACATCATGCAGCGCAGCCGGTGCACGTACTTCCGCGATGTGACCGCCGACTGCAACAAGCGCGAACCCGGCTCCGGTTGCGCCGCCCTGCACGGCCACAACCGTACGCACGCGATCCTCGGCACCTCCGACCACTGCGTGGCCACCCACCCCTCCGATGTGGCCGTGGCGTTCGCGGCGCTGGAGGCGCGGGTGCGGCTGCTCGGCCCGGACGGCGAACGCCAGGTTCCCTTCACCGACTTCCTGCTGCGACCGGGCGACACTCCTCAGCATGAACAGGCCCTCAAAAAGGGCGAGTTGATAGCCGCCGTCGAGATACCGGCGCAGCCGAGGCCGCTCAAGTCGGGCTATCTGAAGGTGCGCGACAGGCAGTCGTACGAATTCGCCCTGACCTCCGCGGCCGTCGCCCTGCACGTGCGCGGCGGGGTGATCCGGGAGGCGAAGGTCGCCGCCGGGGGCGTGGGCACCGTGCCGTGGAAGCTGTCCGCCGTCGAGCGGCGCCTCATCGGGGAGCGGCCCTCCGGGAGCCTGTGGGAGGCCGCCGCCCGGCAGGCCGCCGACGGTGCCCGCCCGCTCCGGCACAACGAGTTCAAGGTCGAACTGCTCAAGCGGACCGTCGAACGCCAGCTGCGCATCGTAGGAGGTACGAAGTGAGCCCCCAGCCGCGGTCAGCCGTGGGTGCGCCGCTGTCCCGGGTGGACGGCCGGCTCAAGGTCACCGGCAAGGCGCTCTACGCCGCCGAGCACGCCAACGACGGGACGGTGCACGCCGTCATCGTCGACGCGTCCGTCGGACGCGGCCGCATCACCTCCCTCGACACCCGCGACGCCGAAGCCCACCCGGGTGTGCTGAGGGTGATCCACCACCGCAACGCGCCCGAGCTGCCGTACCGCGACAACGCCGGGTCGAACAACCCACCCGGGCGCAGGCTGCGGGTCTTCCAGGACGACCGGGTCCGCTTCCACGGCCAGCCGGTCGCCGTCGTCATCGCCACCACCCTGGAAGCCGCGCAGCACGCCGCGAGCCTGGTCGAGGTCGGCTACGACGCCGAGCAGCCCTCGACCGACCTGCGCGAGGCCACCCCGGGCACACCGACGACCTACGCGCGCGGCGACGCCGAGGCCGGCCTGCGCGACGCCGCCGTACGGCTGGACCTGACCTACCGGACCGCCCGCAACCACCACAACCCGATGGAGCCCCACGCCACCATCGCCCGCTGGGACGGCGACAAGCTCACCGTCTGGGACAAGACGCAGTGGGTGGTCGGCACGCAGACCGAACTCGCGGCGGTGTTCGGCCTCGGCATGGACGCCGTGCGGGTCATCTCGCCCTTTGTCGGGGGCGGTTTCGGTTCCGCGCTGCGCTGCTGGCCGCATGTGGTCGTCGCCGCGCTGGCCGCCCGGGAGACGAAACGTCCGGTCAAGCTCGTCCTGAGCCGCAAGCAGATGTACCTCGGCACGGGGTTCCGGCCGTCGTACGAGTACCGCCTGCGCCTCGGCAGCGACCGGCGCGGCCGGTTGAGCGCCGCGGTCCACGAGACGGACGCCGAGACCTCGTCGTACGAGACGTTCACCGAGGCCGTCCTGGCGGCCGGCCAGATGCTCTACAGCATGCCCCACGTCCGCCAGGCGTACCGGACGGTGCCGCTGGATCTGCCCACGCCGCTGTACATGCGCGGCCCCGGCTTCCAAACGGCCTCCTTCGTCATCGAGTCGGCCATGGACGAGCTCGCGGACCGGCTCGGCGTCGACCCGATCGAGCTGCGCCGCCGCAACGAGCCGTCCGATGACGAGTCGAACGGGCTGCCGTTCTCCACCCGCCGGCTGCGCGAGTGCTACACCGCCGGCGCCCGCGAGTTCGGCTGGCACCGACGTTCGCAGCGGCCTCGCTCGCGGCGCGAAGGCGACTGGCTGGTCGGCATGGGTATGGCCGCGGGTGTGTACGACACCGCGCGCATGCCGGCCCAGGCCCGCGCCCGGCTGGATGCCGACGGCACCGCGCTGGTCGAGGCCGCCGCCACCGACATGGGCCCCGGCACCTACACGTCCCAGACCCAGGTCGCCGCCGACGCCCTCGGGCTGACCATGCGCACGGTCACCTTCCGGCTCGGCGACTCCCTCTTCCCGCCGACTCCGCCGCACGGCGGCTCGATGACCATGGCCAGTGTCGGCTCCGCGGTCCTCGACGCCTGCGACAAGCTACGGCGGGAGGCCGTCCGACTGGCCGTCGAGGACGAGGAGTCGCCGCTGTACGGCGTGCCGGCCGACGAGGTCGTGGTCCGCGGCGGCCGACTGCATG
The DNA here is from genome assembly GCF_042674225.1 of Streptomyces sp. NPDC056948. Lineage (NCBI taxonomy): Bacteria > Bacillati > Actinomycetota > Actinomycetes > Kitasatosporales > Streptomycetaceae > Streptomyces > Streptomyces sp. NPDC056948. Next base: position 54,450 of record NZ_JBHUQX010000002.1, on the reverse strand, counting down.
CGCGCGGGAACCCGGCGCGCGGTGAGACGTACCAGCGGCTGCTGACGCGCCACAACCGCACCCACCTGGAAGCGGACGGCTCCTTCGCACCGCCGTCGGGGCCCGAACGCCACTCCTTCTACGGCTACAACGCGACCTTCGCCGAGGTCGCCGTGGACGCGGCCCTCGGGCTGGTACGGGTGCGGCGCGTGCTCGGCGTGTACGACGCGGGCCGCATCATCAGCCCCAAGCTCGCCGACAGCCAGGCGATCGGCGGCATGGTGGGCGGCATCGGCACGGCCCTGCTGGAACACACCGTCACCGACCACCGCGACGGGCGGATCGTCAACGCCAACCTCGCCGACTACCTCGTGCCCGTCAACGCCGACGTCCCCGACCTCAAGGCGATCTATCTGAACGGTGAGGACCCCGAGGCCGACCCGCTCGGCGTCAAGGGCCTCGGCGAGCTGGTGATGATCGGCGTGGCCCCCGCGATCGCCAACGCGGTCTTCAACGCCACCGGCCGCCGCATCCGCGAACTGCCCATCACGGCCGAGGCGTTGCTGTGAGGAGCGTGGAGCGGGAGTCATGCTGAACATCGCGGACACCCCGCACCGCTGGTGCCGCGAGGCCCGCCCTGCGTCTCGGGCGGACACAGTTGGCCGGGGCGGTGGCGTCAGCCGGGCGGTTGTGAGGCCGACAGGTCCTGGTCGGTGGCCCAGGAGGCGAGGAGGCGCAGGCGCTCATGGGTCGGGGAGCCGGGCGCGGCGGTCCAGACGGTCAGGTGCTGGTCGGGGTCGGTGTTGGCGGTGAGGGTGTCCCAGTCGAGGACGAGTTCGCCGACGACCGGATGGTCGAGGGTCTTGGTGCCTACGGTGCGGGCGGCGACGCGATGGTCGCCCCACCACTGGGCGAACTGCTTGTCCCGCAGGGAAAGTTCACCGACCAGCTCGATCAGCCGCGGGTCCTCGGGGTACTTCGCGGCCTCCATCCGGAGCTGGGCCACGGAGATGTGCGCGGAGGTCTCCCAGTCGGCGTACAGGGTGCGCATGGCCGGATCCGTGAAGATGATCCGCGGGTAGTTGCGGTGCTTCTCGGGGATGCGGGAGAAGTCGGTGACCAGGGCGGCGGCCAGCGCGTTCCAGGCGAGGATGTCCCCGCGTCGGCCCTGCACGATGGCCGGGGTGGCGGTGAGGTCGTCCAGGACCCGCTGCAATTGCGGCTGGACCGTCTGCCGGCCGCGGCGCCGGGTGCGGGTGGTGGTCTTGCCCGCGAGCTGGAAGAGGTAGCCCCGCTCGTCGTCGTCCAGGTGGAGGACCCGGGCGAGGACGTCCAGCACGGGCGCCGACGCCTGCATACGGCCCTGCTCGAGGCGGGTGTAGTAGTCGGTGCTGATGCTGGCGAGCTGGGCGACCTCCTCGCGGCGCAGCCCGGCCACCCGGCGGGGCCTGCCGGTCTCGGGCAGGCCGACCGTGCGGGGGCTCAGCTCCGAGCGGCGCTTCTTGAGGAATTCTCCCAGCTCATTGAGGGGGACGTTGCCGGTCATGCTTCCCAGAATGACATCGATCGCGCCCGGGGAAGGGGGGAGAAAACACTCCCAGGATGTTCCTCTCCCAGGATGGATCCCTCCGCTTTTCGCGCGCGCCCCGCGGTGTGAGGCTCGACCGTGAGCAGCCGTGCCCGACCCCGGCTGCGGCACGTAGATCACGGCAAGGAAGGTCCACCCATGCGCGGAGCAGTCATCCATTCCCCCGGTGACCGGGCAGGCCGGGACAGTTCGTCGTCGGTTCCTTCGCCGCCTCGGACGACACCTGCGCGAACTGCCGTAACGGCTGGCAGTCCTCGTGTCTGCACCGCGAGTTCATGAGCACCTGCCAGGCCGACTGCATCCGTGTCCCCAACGCCCACGGCACGCTCGTCGCCACCGACAGCCACCCGGACGCCGATCACGTGCTCGCCCGGGAGTTCGGCGCCACGGACATCGTCGGCGAACGCGGCGAGGAGGGCATCGCCCGCGTCAAGGACCTCACCGGCGGTATCGGCGCCGACTCCGTGCTGGAGTGCGTCGGCACCCCCGAGGCCATGCGGCAGGCCCCGCACTCCACCCGGCCCGGCGGCAACGTCGGCGTACCGCACGAGGTCCGGGTCGACGGCGAGGAACTGTTCTTCTCCCACGTCGCCCTGCGCGGCGGCCCCGCCCCCGTACGCCGCTACCTGCCCGACCTGATCGACCGGGTCCTCTCCGGCCGGATCGATCCGGGCAAGGTCTTCGACCTCACCCTGCCGCTGGAACAGGTCGCCGAGGGGTACAGGGCGATGGACGAGCGCCGTGCCATCAAGGCCCTCCTCAAGCCCTGACCCGTACCGCCCACCGAAGGACTCGACATGACCACCTTTGCCCTCGTCGGCGCCGGGCCCGGCCTCGGACTCGCCACCGCCCGCCGCTTCGGAACCGCCGGCCACGCCGTCGCCCTCGTCTCCCGCGACGCCCGGAAGCTGGAGGAGCTGGCCGCCGATCTTGCCCGCGACGGCATCCAGGCCCGTGGCTTCGCCGCCGACGTCCTGGACCCCGCTTCCCTCACCAGGGCTCTTCGGGAGGCCTCCGAAAGCCTGGGTCCCATCGAGATCCTCCAGTACAGCCCCGTGCCCCGCGCCGACTTCATGAAGCCGGTCCTCGACACGAGCGCCGACGACCTCGAAGCGCCCCTGTCCTTCTCCGTCAAGGGACCCGTCACAGCCGTGAACGCCGTCCTGCCCGGCATGCGCGCCCTCGGCCGCGGCACCCTGCTGTTCGTGAACGGCGGCAGCGCCGTACGCCCCCACCCCGACCGGGCCGGCACCTCGATCGCCTTCGCCGCCGAGAGCGCCTACGCCCGCATGCTGCACGACGCGCTCGCCCCGGAGAACATCCACGCCGCCCAGCTCATCATCCCGGGCGCCATCCGGCCCGACGCCGAGCACAGCAGCCCCGAGGTCCTGGCCCGGCGCCTGTACGACCTCCACGCAGAGCGCGACGGCTTCCGGCACTACGCCGAGCCGCTGCCCGACTGAGCCCCTGGACGGCAACCATGACCCCGACCGCCCTCGCCCGTGCCGTACCGGCCGCCGCCCTGCTTCTGGCCGTGACCGCCTGCGCTCAGGACCCACAGCGGTCGTCCCGGCCCGCGCCGCCCGCGCCGCAGGAACGAACTGCGACGGGCCCGGCACCCACCCATCCCTCCGGCAGGACCAACACCGTGAACATCCGGCTCATCCTCGACGGCCACCCGGTCGACGCCACCCTGAACGACAGTGCCGCCGCCCGCGACCTCGCCGCCCTGCTCCCGCTCAGCCTCGGTCTCGAGGACTTTCACCAGACCGAACGGATCGCCTATCCGCCGCGCAAGCTGGACACCTCCGGCGCGCCCGACGCGGCCCGGCCCCAGGCCGGTGACCTGGCCTACTACGCGCCCTGGGGCAATCTGGCCCTCTTCTATCGCGACGGCGACTCGCCCTCGACCGGCCTGGTCCTCCTCGGCAAGGTCGCCGACCGCCACACCGAAAGGCTCGCCACCGCCGAGCACGTCACCATCGAAGCCGCCCCCTGACCGGCTCTCGACGGGAGAACGGGAGAACACCGCATGAACCCCACCTACGACTTCACCGGCCAGGTCGCCCTCGTCACCGGGGCCGGCTCCGGCATGGGCCTGGCCACCGCCCGCGCCTTCGCCGAGTCCGGTGCCGCCGTCGCGCTCACCGACGTCGACGAAGCCGCCCTCGACGCGGCCGCGAAGGAACTCACCGCCGGCGGCCACCAAGTCCTCGCCCTCCCCTGCGACGTCACCGACGAGGACCAGGTCGCCGCGGCCGTCGACCGCACCGTCGAGACCTTCGGCCGCCTGGACATGGCCTACAACAACGCCGGTGTCCAGATCCCGCCGAGCGACGCCGCCGACGAACCCGCCGAACGGTTCGACCGTGTCAACGCCATCAACCTCCGCGGCGTCTGGGCCGCCATGAAGCACGAGCTGCGGCACATGCGCGCCCAGGGCAGCGGAGCCATCGTCAACTGCTCCTCCCTCGGCGGCCTCGTCGGCCTGCCCGGCCGGGCCTCCTACCACGCGTCCAAGCACGGCGTCATCGGCCTGACCACCAGCGCCGCCCTCGAGTACGCCCCGCGCGGCATCCGCGTCAACGCCGTCTGCCCCGGCACCATCGACACCCCCATGGTCAGCGACATGATCGCCAAGGGAGAACTCGACCGGGCCGAAGCCGAGGCCGGCCAGCCCATCAACCGGCTCGGCACCGCCGACGAGATCGCCCAGGCCGTCCTGTGGCTGTGCAGCCCGGGAGCCGGCTTCGTCGTCGGCGTCGCCCTTCCCGTCGACGGCGGCTACGTCGCCCGCTGACCGGCCCTCGCCGCTATAGGCTGTATACAGCACGATGTGCGGTCTGGCGACGAGGGAGTGTCATGGTCCGGGCGACCGGCAAGAGCGAAGCGGTGTACGAGCGGCTGAAGGGTGACATCGAGTCGCTGCGCCTGCGCCCCGGGGCGAAGCTGAGCGAGATCCAGCTCGGGGAGGAGCTGGGGGCGTCCCGTACCCCGGTGCGCGAGGCGATCCGGCGGCTGGCCCGTGAGGGTCTCGTCGACTTCGTGCCGGGCGAGGTGGCCCGCGTGGCGGGGATCTCGCTGGGCGGGGTGCGCGCCCTGTTCGACTTCCGGATGCTGCTGGAGCCGGAGGCGGCCGCTTCGGTCGCGACGGCGGGCGCGGCCCGTGAGCAGACCCTCGTGCCGTTCCGGGAACTCCTGGAGCGGCTGGACGAGTTCGACGCGGCCTTCCGGGTGCTGAGCGCGGCCGAGCAGGAGCGGGCCTACCAGGGTTTCTACGATCTGGCCGAACGGTTCGACCAGGCGGTCATCGCGGCGTGCCGCAACCCCTACCTCGCCCGCACGATCGGCGACCTGCGCAGCCAGACCGTGCGGCTGCGGCATCTGTCGCACAGCGGACCCCGGCGCATGCTGACGTCGCTGGAGGAGCACCGCGCCATGCTCAAGGCGATCACACGGGGCGACGCACAGGCCGCGTCGGCGGCCTGCCGTCACCATCTGGCGCAGACACTGCACGCCCTCATCGACAGCCTGACCGCACAGGACTTCGCCCTCGGCGGCGAGGTTCAGCTCGGCATCGTCGGCTGACTCCCCCGCTCCGGCACCGGAGCGGGGCCATACGCGTTCTCGGACTCCTGGTTCCTTACGCGCGACGCTTGCTGTATACAGGAATGGATACAAGACCGTTCGCAGGTGAGAGGCCCTCTGATGCCGTACACCGTCGCGGCGGCGGATCTGCTGGGATTCGCCGCCACCACAGAGGCCCACGGCGTTCCGCCCGAGGACGCCCGTCTGCTCGCGGACACGCTGGTGACCGCGGAACTGTGGGGGCACCCGTCGCACGGGATGCTGCGTCTGCCGTGGCACCTCGCCCGTGTCGCCGGCGGGGCGACCGCCGCCACCGCGACCCCGAAGGTCGTCAGCGACAACGGCGCGGTCCTCGTACTGGACGGCCGCGCCGGTCTGGGCCAGGTGCTCGCCGACCACGCGACCCGGCTGGGGGTGGAGCGGGCCCGGCAGCACGGCATCAGCGCGATCGCGGTCCGCGACTCCGGGCACTTCGGGACCGCCGCCTACTTCACCCGCAAGGCGGCCGAGGAGGGCTGTGTGGCGCTGCTGGCCACCAATGCCAGCCCGGCGATGGCGCCGTGGGGCGGAGGGAGAAGCGGGTCGGCACCAACCCGTGGTCGATCGCCGCGCCCGGCGGCCGCTACGGCACGATCGTGATGGACATCGCCGACACCGCCGTCGCGCGCGGCAAGATCTACCACGCCAAGGAGCGCGGCGAGCCGATCCCCGAGGGTTGGGCGGCCGACGCGGACGGCGTGCCGACCACCGATCCGCGCCGCGCCGTAGAGGGTCTGATCGGCACCGAACGCAGCGGCTACGGCCGGGAGCTGGCCGCCGCCGGCATCCGCGAGTTCACCAACACGCGCACCTACTGGGTCAGTCCGTTCGTGCAGGCGGCGCCCGGCTCGGGAGTCTGCGAGCCCTGAACGTACTTGGTCAGGAACTGCTCGACTCGCGGGTCCGATGCCTTGTCCACCGTGAGCTGGTAGCCCCAGGCCGACAGCATGATCGTCCCGGACTGGTCGTCGACCGGACTCATCAGCGTGTAGGGGGTCTTGGAGACCTTGTCACCGAGCGTCTTGATGTCGGCGTCGGCGGCCTTGTCGTTGTACGTCACCCAGACCGCCCCGTGTTCGAGGGAGTGGACGGCGTTCTCCTTGCCTATGGCCTTGGTGTAGACGGTGCCGTCGCAGGTCATCCACGCCTGGTTGTGGTCGCCGCCGACGGGCGGGTTCATCGGGTAGTCGACGGCCTTCTGGACGTGGTCGCGGCCGAGTTTCTTCGCCTCCCACGTCTGCTCGCCGCGTACGGGCTTCTTCGCGGCGGCGGCCTGCTGCTCGTCCTTCTCGTCGGCCTTGTTCAGGGCGTAGGCGCCGAAGCCGGCCAGTCCGGCGACGATGACCGTGCTGAGCGTGATGGTGATGACGCGGTTACGGCGCTCGCGGGCCTTTTCGGCGCGGCGCATCTCCTCGATCCGGGCCTTGCGGGAAACGACGGCGGCCTTCTTGCTGGTCCTGCTCATGGCGGGGTGTCCTTCTTCCTTCGCGCCGTACGGCGGTCGGTGCGGGGATGGCATGGATGTCGCGGGTCGCCGTGCGCTCGCGTGGGCGCACGGCGTCATGGCATCCGGCTCAGGTCCGCAGCACCTGAAGGACGTGCAGGTCGGGAGCACCGCTCGGGGGAGGAGGCTGGGCGGGGAGCGCGGGGCTGCCCTGCCGCCTGGGGAGATCCGGCATACGGGGCAGAAGCGCCGGCATCGGTTGAACGGGGGCCGCGAGCACCCCCGCCGCCGGGTGCACGGCCGGAGCACAGCACGCGTCGCCGGCGGGGCAGTCGTCCGGATGCACGGCCGTCACGGCGTGATGCCCGGCCCGGTGGTCGCCGCCGCCGTCTTCCGCGTGGCCCAGGCACATCACGGCTGCCGCGAGCAGGACGGCGAGGACAGGACAGAGGACCCGGGCCCACGTGGTCCACCACGCTCCGCGGGGTCTGCGCTGCGTCAGCGGCGTCCTGCTCGTCATCACGGTGATGTTAAGCGGTTTCCGGGGGTGCCGGGGCGGTCAGTCGCCGAGCCTGTCCTCGATGAGCGTCCTGAACTCCTCGTAGGAAGCGGGAGGTTGAATTCTGGTTCCGTCGACGAGGAAGGTCGGGGTGCCCTGGACGCCCAGGCCGAGGCCGTCGCGCTGGTCGGCCTGAATGCGTCCGGCCGTCTCCGGATCGGCGAAGTCGGCGTCGAACTTCTTCATGTTCAGGCCGAGTTCCTCGGCGTAGCCACGGAAGACGGGCTCCTTCCACTCCTGCGACTCGCCCCACTCCTTCTGCGTGGTGAAGAGCTTGGTGTACATGGCCTCGAACTTGCCCTGGCGTGCGGCGGCCTCGGCGGCGCGTGCGGCCGGCTCGGCGTTGCGGTGTCCGGGCATGGGGAAGTAGCGGGCGACGAAGGTGACCCGGTCGCCGTACTCCTCACGCAGCCGCTCCACGACCGGGTAGTACGCCCCGCACGCCTCGCACTCGAAGTCGAGGAACTCGACGATCGTGAGTTCGCTCTTGTTCGGCTCGGTCAGCCGGTGACTGGAGGCCCGGACGGGCAACGCCTCGGCCGCGGGCCGCACATCCGCCCCGGCGCTGCCTCGGTCGTCGGGCCTGAGCAGCAGGTAGGAGCCGAGGGCCATGGCAAAGCCGCTTACCAGGACTGCGGCGACGATCAGGTGCTTGTACAGCTTCTTCATGATTCCTCGGTGGGAGTGACGGCCCCGGCCCACCGGGCGGGTGTCCGCACCGCGTGCCCGTCAGGGCAGGCAGGGACCACCGGTCTGCATCGGCCGGAGGAGGGGCAGGTCGAACGGACCGCGCCCGTGACGCGGGGGCGCCCTGCCCTCGTTCAGCCGCACCAGCAGCGCCGACACCGGCGGAGCGGCGCTCTCACGCACCGCGACCTGCGGGCCGTTGCCGTGGCGGCCGCTCAGCAGCGGCCACAGGAACAGCAGCAGACGTCGTACGACCGCCCAGAGCGTCCCGCCCTGCCACAGCAGCCGCTCGGTGAGGCCCAGCAGACGGGCGGCCAGCAGCAGCGTGACCGCATGACCGGCCGGCGCCACTGCCGCACACCCGCCGGGCAGCGAGTACGCGGCGTGACAGGCCAGTTCCGCGGCAGCGAGCACCGCCGGCACCTGGGTGTCCGTCAGCCTCCGCCGCGTCAGCACCGTCGCGCCCGGCACCGCCACCGCGGCCGTCCCGGCCACGATGATCCACCGAGGAGCGTGGCACTGCGCCAGCACGTGCCCGGCCAGCGGGAGCAGCACACACAGCACGGCGAGCACCGCCGCCCGGAACCCGCGCAGCACGCCGGACGCCGGGGAGGCGGGTCCTCGCGGGCGGTGCGGTCGCATCAGGTTCGGGCCTTCGGAAGCCGTCCGGGATGGGACGGATGGGCGGGCATCAGGCTGCGAGGGCTGGTCCCCCGCACCTGCCTCGGCAGCGTAC
>NZ_JBHUQX010000002.1:0-45735 GCF_042674225.1 Streptomyces sp. NPDC056948 | reverse complement strand
CGTACCGGGCGACGGCCGGCGCTCCCGCGGTGCCCGCCTCTACAGCCAGTCGTGCTCCCACGCGTAGCGCGCCGCTTCGTGCCGGGTCCGGGTCTGAGTCTTCTGCATGGCGTTCGAGAGGTAGTTGCGTACGGTGCCTTCCGCCAGGTGGAGGCGGGCGGCGATGTCGGCGACGGAATAGCCGTCGCGAGTGACGCGCACGTGCCTCGGCAGCGTACCGGGCGACGGCCGGCGCTCCCGCGGTGCCCGCCTCTACAGCCAGTCGTGCTCCCACGCGTAGCGCGCCGCTTCGTGCCGGGTCCGGGTCTGGGTCTTCTGCAGGGCGTTCGAGAGGTAGTTGCGTACGGTGCCTTCCGCCAGGTGGAGGCGGGCGGCGATGTCGGCGACGGAATAGCCGTCGCGAGTGACGCGCAGGACGTCGATCTCCCGGTCGGTGAGAGGGCAGTCGTCGACCACGGCGAGCGCGGAGACGTCCGGGTCGATCCAGCGCTTGCCGCCGTGCAGCGTGTTGATGACCGACGTGATGTGCGCGGGTTCCGCCGACTTGCTGACGAAGCCCTGGACGCCCAGTTTCAGGGCCTTGCGGAGCACTCCGGGCCTGGCATGGCGGGTCAGCATGAGGATCACCTGCTCCGGCCGGGCGCGGCGGATCTCAGCGACAGCGCCCAGTCCGTCCACACCGGGCATCTCGAGATCGATGACGAGCACGTCGGGCCGGTGCTGGAGCGTGGCCCGCACCGCCGATTCGCCGTCCTGTGCTTCGGCGAGCACGGTGATCTCGCCTTCGAGGCTCAGCAACGCCGCCAGCGCCTTGCGGAGCAGAGCCTCGTCGTCGGCGAGTACCACGGTGGTCATCGGTCGGTCCTCCCGTTCGAAAACGCCGCGGCCGTGAGGAAGCGCCCGTCCGTCTGCTCCACCGTCAGCTCACCTCCGTTGTCGCCCACTCGCTCCCTGAGGGTGGACAGTCCGCTGAGCCCGGACAGGGGAGCCGTCCCCGCGCCGTCGTTGACGATGGTGATGCCCGACTCCGCGACAGTGATCCGCACCCGCGTGGCTTGCGCATGGCGCAGGATGTTCGTCGTCGTCTCCCGCAGGACCTGGCCGAGCAGCTCGTTGACCCGCTCGTCGACATCGGCCTCACGGTCGACCCGCACGCGGATGCCCGCGGCCTCGAAGAGGTTCTTCGCGTTCTCCAGCTCCACGGACAGATTGAGCCGCCGCTGTGCGTACGCCAGCTCCTTGGTCTGGGTGATGGTGTCGCCGACCAGGGCGCGCACCTCCCGCAGTTCCTCCTCCACCCGCCCGATGTCACTGCGCACCAGCTTCTCGGCCAGCGCGATCTTCAGCTTCACCACATGCAGTGTGTGGCCCTGGATGTCGTGCAGATCACTGGCGAACCGCACGCGTTCCCGGACGACGGCCAGCTCCGCTTCGCGTTCCCGTGACTGCTCCAGTTCCTCGACGAGGTCGTAGAAGACCTGCCCGGCGAACATGCTGCCGGTCACCACGACCGTGACACCTGCCGGGATGAGGACGTAGAGGATCAGGACCTCCGGCACATCCGCCGGTGCGACCAGCAGCCGGGCCGCGCCCACAGCGGCGACGAAGGCGATCAGCCCGACGGCGGCCACGATGCGGTGGCGGGGCAGCTTGGGCGCGTACAGGGGGCCCAGGACGGAGATGCTGTAGAACGCCGTATGGCCGCCCACCACCAGCACCCCGGCGATCCACACCATCGCGGTGACGATCAGACAGGGGAGGACGACCCGCGGAATGCCGCTCGCCGTCCACCGAGCGGAGGCGACCAGCGCCGCGGCCACGCCCAGGCTCAGGATGACGGCGTCCCACCACGTCCGGGCATCGACCGCCACCAGCAGGGTCCCGACGGAGGCGTTCACCGTGACCATCGTGGTGACGTTCAGCCGGCGCAGCCGTTCGCGTGTGCCCTCACGGTCCTCGGGCATCAGGTCCTTCCCCGCGGCGGCCTCACCGCTGAGTCCGCTGAATCCCCTGCGTCCGCACGCTGAGTCCGCACGCTGAGCAGCGGGATCGCCGACGCGCTCGCCACGGTGAGGGCAGCGGCCGTCCACATCAGCCACTGGTTGTTCTCGAGCCAGGACTCCATGTCGTCAGGGTAGAGACCGACGCCGAGGCGGTGGACGAAGAAAACCGCGCAGACCAGCAGGAAGACGGCCGTATTCGCCGTCAGCAGTATGCGCAGGGGTCTGGTGTCCATGTACGGCGCTCCGGGGTCGAACAGAAGAGTCTCCCCCGTAGTGTTCTGCCTGCTCACGGGCGGCACCAGTGACACCGCGTCATGGGTTCACCCCCCGAGATGTCACGGTGCGGCGATGACACCACGGCACTGCCGGACAAGCCTGACGACGGCTGAGATCAATGCATGACCTCGACACCAGTCATCGACGTTGACCGCCTCAACCTCAGCTACGGCGACTTCCACGCCGTGAAGGACCTGTCGTTCCAGGTGCGGAAGGGGGAGCTCTACGCGCTGCTCGGCACGAACGGGGCCGGCAAGACCTCGACCCTGGAGACCGTCGAAGGCCACCGCGCGGCCACCTCCGGCACCGTGCGGGTCTTCGGGCAGAGCCCCCGCGACCGGCGGGCCGTGCGGCCCAGGATGGGCATCATGCTCCAGGAGAGCGGGTTCTCCCCGGACCTGACGGTGAAGGAATCCGTCCGGATGATCGGAACGCTCTCCCGGCGCAAGGACAGGGTCGATCGGGTCCTCGACATCGTCGACCTCACGCACAAGGCCGGCACCAAGGTGTCCCAGCTCTCCGGCGGTGAGAAGCGACGTCTGGACTTCGCCACGGCCGTGTACGGGAAGCCGGAGCTGATCTTCCTCGACGAGCCCACCACCGGCTTGGACATCCAGTCCCGGGACGCCCTGTGGGACGCCGTGGACAAGCTGCGCGAAGACGGATCCACCGTCGTGCTCACCACGCACTACCTGGAGGAGGCCCAGGCGCGCGCCGATCGCATCGGGCTCATGCACCAGGGTGCCTTCCACCAGGAGGGGACCGTCGCCGAGCTGACGCGGACCCTGCCGGCCGCCATCCGCTTCTCCCTGCCGGACGCCGCACCGGCGCTGCCGCTGCGGGCCACGCGCGCGAGTGACGGACGGTTCCTCGTCGAGACGTTCGGCCTGCAGGAGACCCTCTACGCCCTGCTCGACTGGGCGCACGCCAACGGGCTGGAGCTGCGGGAACTCGAAGCCGGGCCGACCCGGCTCGACGACGTCTTCCGCGCCATCGGAGACGACTAGCCCGCTCCCCCGACGATCAGCCCCCTCCCCCGGAACCTCCCAGGAAAAGGCCTTTCACCATGCTCTCAATCGCTCTCGGCGAGCTGATCCAGATCTTCCGGAACCGGCTGGTTCTGGTCACCAGTTTCATCATGCCCACGGCGGTCAGCGCGTACTTCATCCGCCAGCACGAAGTCTTCGCGGACCTGGGCAGCCTCGGATACATCGCGGCGGTGGTGGTGTTCACCGTGGGCGCGTTCGGGCTCTACACGACGACGGTGACCACTCTGGCCTCGCGCCGCCAGAACCTCTTCCTCAAGCGGCTGCGCTCCACCCCGGCGGGCGACGCCGGCATCCTCTCCGGCCTGATGCTCCCCGTCACGGTCCTGGCGCTGGTCCAGGTGGTCGCGATCCTCGTCGTGCTGGCCGCGGTCGCCGGCGAACCGGCCAATGTTCCCCTCCTGGCGGCGGCGGTCCTCGCCACCGTCGTCATGATGCTCGGCCTGGGACTGGCCACGGCCGGACTGACGAACTCCCCCGAGCACGCCCAGGTGACCACGCTGCCGGTCAGCCTCGGCACCATCGCCGTCGCCAGTTGGGTGGGGATCAGCGGCACCGAGGAACTCACCCTGCTCAAGCGGCTGCTCCCCGGCGGCTCGGCCACCGAGCTCGTCCTCAACGCCTGGAACGGCGGCGTCCCCGTCACGGACTCCCTCCTCCTGCTGGCTCCCACACTGGGCTGGGTCGTCGTCGCCATCGCGCTGGCGTCCCGCATGTTCCGCTGGGAGCCGCGCCGGTGAGCGGGAACGGGGAGTGCCGCGCTGCCTCACAGCGTTGGTGTCAACCCGAGGTGCGGTCCTGCGCGGCGGTCAGGGCGACCTGGGACTCCCGCGTCCCAGCACACCGTTCCAGGCTGCCGGCATCTCCGCTGGTCAGCACCCGTTCCAGCGTTCCGGCGTCCCGTCATCACCGCCGTTTGTGGCGGGCGGGACGGATCGCGGAACAGGCTGCGGTCGTCCCAGCAGCCCGCTGGACGACCCACTTCGCACGATGGAGATCTCGATGCGTTCGCGCTTTGCCGCCCGCCCCGCCCGCCTCGCCCTGGCCGCCGTCGCGGCGGTGGCCCTCACCGCCACCGCGTCCGCCACGGCCACCGCCGACAGCCGAGGCAGCACCGCGCGGGCCTGCGTAACCAAGGACCTGACCTTCAAGCTCACCACGCAGACGCAGGCGGGTGGCTACTACCTCCTCACCGCCAAGGCCAAGTCGGGCGTCACCTGCTATCTGAAGGGTGTCTTCCCCTCCGCGTCCTTCGGCTCGGCGGCCGACACCGAGGTGGCACCGGCCGAGCACGCCGTCAGCGAGGACGTCGTCCTCTCCGGCTCCACCCGGGCCTACGCCGGCATCAACCCCAAGACCACCAACAACGATTACGGCAAGGAGTTCGAGCGGATCCACCTGTCCATCGCGGGCGACGAGGCCAACTCCATCAGCCTCGACCTCCCCGACACCGCCCTGGTCGACAGGCCCGTCGCCACCAACTGGCACGCCGACCCGGCCGACGCCGTCCCGTTCTCCGACTGACACGCACGCCGGGCGCCTCCGCCGCGCCCTCGTGACAAGACCGCACCCCCGGCCGACGTACGCACCGTCGGCCGGGGGTGTCCAGGTGATGACCACCGACGCGCACGCGATGCCCGCGCGGCGAAAGTCGGTCCATGGACACGGTCATGGATCGCGCGGAGATCGTTTTGCGGGTACGGCATGCGAACGGCCGGTGGTCGGCCAGGACGCTCTGGGTGGTGGTGCTCGACGGGGAGGCGTACGTCCGCTCTGCGTTCGGGCGGCGCAGTGCCTGGTACCGCCGGGTCCTGCGGCACGCGGACACGGAGGTGGAGGCGGCCGGGGTCAGACTGTCCGTCACCCTCCGGCCGGTGGACGACCCCGAGCTCGTCCAAGCCGGGCATCACCCCCACCCACTGGTTCCGCGGCGAGGGCATGATCCACGGCGTGCGTCTCGCGGGCGGCCGGGCCGAGTGGTACCGCAACCGCTGGGTGCGCACTCCCTTCCTGGACGGCGTGCCGTTCACCGGAACCGAGCTCGAGGTCAGCGCCGCCGCCACCAACATCATCTTCCACGGGGGCCGCTATCTGGCCCTGCAGGAGGCCAACCTGCCCTGGGAGGTCAGCGCCGACCTCGACACGATCGGCGTCCACGACTTCGGCGGCAAGCTCACCAGCGCGATGACCGCCCATCCCAAGGAGGACCCGGAGACCGGCGAGCTGCACTTCTTCAGCTACAGCCCCTTCCCGCCGTACCTGACCTACTACGTGGCCGACGCCTCGGGCGACATCGTCGCCTCGCAGGTCGTCGACGGATCCGGCCCCTCGCTCATGCACGACTTCGCCATCACCCGCGAGCACGTCGTCTTCATCAACTCGCCCGTGGTCTTCGACCACGCCGAGCACTCCGGCATCCCTTACCGCTGGCACGACGACGTCCCGCTGCGCATCGGCGTGATGCCGCGCGCCGGAGGCAGGACCACCTGGTTCGAAGCGCCCGACCAGGCGGCGCTGCTGCACGTCGCCAACGCCTACACCGACCCCCACGGCCGGGTCGTCCTCGAAGCACCGCGCTTCGACCGTTCCCCCTGGGAGAACTCGTGGAAGTGGTGGGTCGGCGCTCCCGGCTACGGCACCAGCCCCGACGCCGGCTCGACCTTCCACCGGTGGATCATCGACCCGGCCACGGGCAAGGTCACCACGGAATCCCTCAACGACCTGGTCACCGAGTTCCCGTCGATCAACGACGCCCACACCGGTTCGGCCCACCGCTACAGCTACGCCATCGCCTTCCCCGGCGCGGGCCTGTCGGGCTATCACACCGTCAAATTCGACACCCGGTCCGGCAGGGAGAAGCTGCTCGCCCACGGCGAGGGCCGGATGCCCGGCGAGGCCGTCTTCGCACCCGCCGAGGGCGCGACCGCCGAGGACGACGGCTATCTGCTCACCATCGTCAGCGACCTCAAGGCCGACGCCTCGGAGCTGCTCGTCCTGGACGCGAGCGACCTGAGCACCGTGGCCGCGGTCGAACTCCCCCGCAGGGTGCCCGCCGGCATCCACGGCCACTGGATCCCGGACACCGAACTGCCCGCCTGACCCGCGCCGACCGCCCCGGCGGCGGCTCGGTCCGCTGCCTCGCCGATACGGCCCGGCCTCCGAACCCGCGGGGCGCGAACTGTCTGGATCCCCGACTGCGCCGCGCCGGCCGCCCGGCCCGCTGCGACACCGATGCGGCTCTGGCCCGCACACGGGTCCCGCACATCCAAGGCCACTGGAGCCCCGCCATGGACTGCCCGCCCGACCGACCAGCCCCATCCGCCGTAGGACTCCCCCAAGGCGGCCCGGACCCCGACCCCGACCCCGACCCCGAGGAACCGCCATGACCATGAACTACCCCACGACCATCGACGAGAACGCCCCCGTCATCGCCGACCACACCATCCGGATCGCCGCTCCCCTCGAGCGGATCCGGCGACTGCACACCGAGATCGGCTCCTGGCCCGACTGGCAGCCCGATATCGCCGAGGCCCGACTCGACGGCCCCATCGCGCCCGGCACCACCTTCCACTGGACGACTGCGGGCCTGTCCGTCGACTCCACCCTCTACGCGGTCGACGCCCGGCACCGCATCCTGTGGGGCGGTCCCGCGCACGGCATCACCGGCGTGCACGAGTGGACCTTCACCGAGGACGGCGACGTCGTCGTGGTCCGCACCCGGGAGTCCTGGTCGGGCGCGCCGGTCGACGCCGACCGGGACAACCTGGCCGCCGCGCTGGACTCCTCGCTGAGCGGCTGGCTCAACGCCCTGAAGAAGGCAGCGGATTAGCCCCGTTTTGGCCGAGTTACGCATACGGTCCTTGTTCGTTCAGCAGTGCATGACCAACACGCGACGCACCCTCGCCGCCCTTGCTCTCGCCGGGGCCGCCCTCACCACTACCGGCACAGCTCACGCCGCCGACCCCGGCGACAACGGCGACCAGACCAAGGGCCAGTCCAGCAGCACTGCCGTAAGCACGAACGGGGACAACCTCCTCAGCAGGTCCACCAAGGCACTCAACGCACTCAACCCACTCACCAGCATCCTCCCGGTGAACATCAACGACCTTGGCCGCTAGACATGTGTCTCGGCAGTAAGGCGTGACACGACTCCAAACTCCGGGCCCCGGGGATCTCATGGGATTCCCCGGGGCCCATCCATGGGGTGTCCGGCAACGGGCAGGGGAAGTCGCCGCCCGGACCATGCGCGTCTCGACTGATTCAATGAGCACGCGCCGCGACGGGCACCCCGGCGCAGCCCGCAACGGAGGAGTCTTTGTGACACTGCAGGACATCGCGGCACGGCTGGGTTCGCTGCTCCGCGCCGGCGGTCTGTCCGTCAGCACCGCGGAATCCCTCACCGGCGGCATGCTCGGCGCGACGATCACCGGCACCCCCGGCGCATCGGACTACTACCGCGGGGGCGCGATCACGTACGCGACGGACTCCAAGGCGACGGTCCTCTCCGTAGCCGAGGCGACCCTCGCCTCCGACGGCCCCGTGAGCCCCGCGACGGCCGAACAGATGGCGTGCGGTGTACGAGAGTTGTTCGGAAGCTCCCTCGGTGTCTCGACAACCGGCGTCGCCGGCCCCACCGGCCAGGACGGCAAGCCCGTAGGCCTCGTCTACATCGGCGTCTCCGACACGGAGCGCACGGTCAGCCACGAGTTCAGAAGCACCGGCTCGACGCGCGACGAGGTGCGCCGCCAGGCCGTGGAGCGGGCACTGAGCCTGCTGGTCGACCATCTTCGCCCCAACACGCCACCCCTGACGTAACCCTGAGACGTCCCCCAGGCCTCCCCCATCTGTCCCCCATCCGCCCCCGAGATGTGTCAGAAATCTTTGACAGGTGTCGGATGGCGCTGTCAGCCTTTTCTGACAGGTACGACGGAAAGGGGCCGCGATGCCCGAGGTCCCGCCTCCGGCACCGACGGGCGACGAGTTGCTGAAGGTGCTCTCCGCCCTCGGCAATCCGCACCGCCTGCGGATCGTCGCGGCGCTGCTGGAGAGCCGGAACTACGTCAGCGCGCTGGCGCGCGAGATCGGGATGAGCCGCCCGCTGCTGCACATGCACCTCCAGCGGCTGGAGGCGGCCGGACTGGTCGTCGGCACGCTCGAACTCGGGGAGGACGGCAAGGCGATGAAGTACTTCGATGTCACGCCGTTCTTCTACGAGTTGACCCCCGGCGTCATCGCCCGGGCGTCCGCGACGCTCAGCGATTCCGAGAAGACCGAGGCCGAGAAAGAGGAAGCGAAGTGAATGGGGAACAGGTGACGCTGGCCGACAGCGCGGACACCGTGAGCGCGCTGGTCGGGGCCGTGGGCGCGGGCGGGCTCTTCACTCTGCTGATCGTGATCGTCTGGCAGACAGCCGCCACCTGGCGGGCCCGGATGCTGGCCGCGCGCGAGCAGCAGTACAAGGACCTCGCGACCAAGTACGCCCAGCTCCTCGAGGACACCGTGGAACTGCAGCGCCGCACCGTCGAGGGACAGCGGCAGACCCTCGACGAGCTGACGCAGACCCGGCTGTCGGTGTCCTCGATGGAGAAGATGATGCGCGAGATCGAATAGCGCCCCGAAGCGCGCTGAGAGACGCGTACGGCCGGGAGCGGCAACTCCCGGCCGTACAGAGGAAGAACACACCCTTCGGACACACCACCCGTACGCCACGGCAGGTCGTCACACCCGCAAGCGCCGTGGTGCGGGTCCCATGCGCCCTGGTGCCGGTCGTCGAACGGCCGGCGGCGCGCTCCCTACGTAAGGAGACTACTCATGCGTGCGCTGCTCCAGCATGTCGCCCGCGCGCCCGCCGGACGCCGTGGCAAGTGGCTGGTCCTGGCGGCCTGGCTGATCCTGGCCGTCGCCCTCGGCCCGCTGGCCGGCAAGCTCGGCGACGTCGAGGAATCCGGGCCCAACGCGTTCCTGCCGCGCGGCGCGGAGTCCGCGCTGGTCAACACGGAGCTGGAGAAGTTCCGTACGGACACGGTGATGCCGGCCGTCGTCGTCTACACCGGCGACGGTGCGGAAGCCATGGCGACGACCGACCGCGACGCCTTCGCGCGGTACGTCCCCGCCGGTCAGGAGGTCTCGCGGCCGATCCCGTCCGAGGACGGCAAGGCCTTCATGACGATCGTCCCGCTGGACAGCGAGGACGGCATCACCGACAAGGTCGACGAGCTGCGTACGGTCGCCGGCGCCAACGCCCCGCCCGGCGTGGACGTCGAGGTCGGCGGCCCCGCCGGCTCCCTCGCCGACTCGGTGGCGGTCTTCGACGGCCTCGACACGACTCTGCTGCTGGCCACCGGCCTGGTGGTGGCCGTCCTCCTGCTGCTCACCTACCGCAGCCCGGTCCTGTGGCTGCTGCCCCTGGTGTCGGTGGGCTTCGCGGCAGTCCTCACCCAGGTCGTCACGTATCTGCTGGCGAAGCACGCCGGGCTTCCGGTCGACCCGCAGAGCGCGGGCGTGCTCATGGTCCTCGTCTTCGGCGTCGGCACGGACTACGCCTTGCTTCTCATCGCCCGCTACCGCGAGGAACTGCACCGCCACGAGGACCGTCACGAGGCGATGCGGATCGCGCTGCGCCGCTCCGGCCCGGCGATCCTGGCCTCCGCCGCCACCATCGCCGTCGGCCTGTCCTGCCTGGCGTTCGCCGACATCAACTCCTCCCGCTCGCTGGGGCTGGTGGGCGCGGTGGGCGTCGTCTGCGGCTTGCTCGCCATGGTCACCGTGCTTCCGGCGCTGCTCGTCATCACGGGCCGCTGGGTTTTCTGGCCCTTCGTCCCGCACCACGGCACGCCCGTCCGCAAGCCGCGCACCATCTGGTCCCGGGTCGGAGCCTCTGTCGCCCTGCGTCCCCGCTGGTCGTGGCTGGCGTCGGTCGCCGTCACCGGCGTGCTCGCGCTGAGCGCGGTGGGCGTCAACATGGGCCTGACCCAGGCGGAGATGTTCCAGGACAAGCCCGAGTCGGTCGTGGCCCAGGAGAGGATCTCGGCGCACTACCCGTCGGGCGCCTCCGACCCGGCGGACATCGTCACCCGCGCCGACCGGACCGCCGAGGTCAGGGACGCCGCGGCCGCGGTGGACGGTGTGGCCCGTGTCGAGAACGACACCGCCCGCACGCCGGACGGCGAACTCGCCTCGCTGTCGGTGGTCTTGAAGGACGCCCCGGACAGTCAGGCCGCCAAGGACACGATCGACGCCCTGCGCGACGCCGTGAACCCGATGAACGCTCTGGTCGGTGGTACGACCGCAGAGGCCCTCGACACCCAGCGGGCCGCCGACCGCGACCTGACGACGGTCGTTCCGATCGTGCTCCTCGTCGTCCTGGGCGTCCTGATCCTCCTGCTGCGGGCCCTGATCGCCCCGCTCCTGCTCCTGGCCACGGTCGTGCTGTCGTACTTCGCAGCCCTCGGCGCCTCGAACATCCTCTTCGAACACGTCCTGGGCTTCGCGGGCGTCGACTGGTCGATCCCGCTCATGGGCTTCGTGTTCCTGGTGGCCCTCGGCATCGACTACAACATCTTCCTCATGCACCGCGTGAAGGAGGAGACCGGCAGGCTGGGCCACCACCACGGCGTCCTGGAGGGCCTGACCAGCACCGGAGGCGTCATCACCTCGGCGGGCATCGTCCTGGCCGCGACCTTCGCGATCTTCGCCGGCCTGCCCCTGGTGACGATGGCCCAGATGGGCGTCCTGGTCGGCATCGGCGTCCTCCTGGACACCTTCCTCGTCCGCACGATCCTGGTACCCGCCCTCGCCCTCGACCTGGGCCGCTGGTTCTGGTGGCCGGGCAATCTCTTCCACACCCTGCCCACCGCACGAAACGCCCCCGAGAACACCCTCTCCCACAAGGTGGCGTGAGCCCCTCGGACAAGGGCCGGGATCATCCATCCGTCGGCTCGCGCCGTCGTTTCGGTTCGGTGACGGGGCGGGACCGGCTTGGTGAGGGGCCGTACGTTGTATCGGCATGAGACCCCGTATCGCCGTGATCGGCAGCGGCCCCGCCGGCCTCACCTTCGCCCGCGTACTGCACCGTCATGGTCACCCTGTCACCGTCCTCGAACGCGATGCCGCCCGCGACGCACGTCCCGCGGGCGGCACGCTGGACCTGCACGAGGGGCTGGGCCAACTGGCGCTGGAGAAGGCGGGGGTGCTGGCGGAGTTCCAGGCGCTGTCCCGTCCCGAGGGGCAGGCCATGCGCATCCTGGACACGGACGGGACCGTCCTCCGCGACTGGCGGCCCCGCCCGGACGACCGGGCCAACCCCGAGATCGACGCGGGCAACTCCGCGACCTGCTGCTCGGCCCGCTGGACGTCCAGTGGGGACGGCTCGTGACGGAGGTGGTGCCGGAGAGCCCGGATGGCGTGCTGGTCCATTTCGCGGACGGGCGACAGGAGACCTTCGACCTCGTGATCGGCGCGGACGGTGCCTGGTCCCGGGTCCGCCCGGCGGTCTCGTCCGCGACGCCGCAGTACACCGGCGTCACCTTGATCGAGACCTCCCTGGACGACGTCGACACCCGCCACCCCGACCTCGCCCGGCTGGTCGGCGACGGTTCCGTGGCTGTGTACGGCGTGAACCGCGCGCTCGTCGCCCAGCGCAACAGCGGCGGCCACGTCAAGGTGTACGCCCAGTTCCGCGTGGAGTTGGACTGGCACACGAACCCGGACCTGCACAGGAGCCCGGACCAGCGCGCGGGCCTGGACCTGGCCGACGTCGAGGCCGTGCGATCAAGCCTGCTGGCCCAGTTCGACGGCTGGGCCGCTCCCGTCCTCGACCTCCTCCGCCACGGCACGGCTTTCGTCCACCGCCCCCTCTACGTCCTTCCCGTGTCCCACACGTGGGCCCACGTCTCCGGGGTGACGCTCCTGGGCGACGCCGCCCACCTGATGCCCCCGTTGGGGGCGGGCGCGAACCTCGCGATGCTGGAAGGCGCCGAACTCGCCGAGTCCGTCGCCGCCGCCCCCGGCCCCGGAGATCTGGACGAGGCCGTCCGCGCCTTCGAGAAGCAGATGTGGGCACGAGCCGGCAGGTGGGCGAACATCACGACGGCTGGCCTCGAACGCCTCGTGAGCCCGGACCCCTCCCAAGCCCTCGCCCTCTTCGACGAGGTCCAGCCATCCTGACCGCCAAGCGCGAGAGCATCGCCCACTCCGCCGGTTCCTCGCCCCCCGGGACGCGGGGTCGGCCATCCGCTCCCCAGGAGTGCATCTGACAGGCCGCGCCGGCCAGGAGCGTCACGCCCCCGACCGTGGCTGATCGCCAACGCTGGCGACGCAGCCCGGGACTGGGACCCGCCTCCAGCCCGAATCGAAGTCGGCACATGGACCTAAGACGCTGCGAGTCCCCCGACACGACGCACCGACAGTTCGGTTGCGCAGCCCGCGCCGCATCACACCCAGGTAGCGGCGACCGGATGCAAGGCGTGTTTCCTGGCCGTCGGCGTGGACGGCGGCGGCGTGGGCGGGCCCGCACATGAGCCGCGGTGATGGAGGGGTCGGTCAACTGGGCCTCCAGCGTGGCAAGCCGGCATGGGCTTCAGGACGTGTGGGGGCGGTTTCCGCTGGTGCCGGACCGGGGTGCGAGCGATGACGGCGCAGCTTGGCGGGGCTGGTCAGCAGGCTCTCTCACCTGGGGCTGGGTTGCTGCCAGGCTGGCGAGAATCTTGAGGCGTTCCTCGGAGGTGCTGCCCGGTTCGGCGGTGTAGAGGCTGAGGTCGTGCACGGCCCGGGGAGACACGGGCAGGTGCAGGGACTGGTAGGTCAGCTCCAGAAGGCCGACCTCGGGGTGCTGCAGCCGCTTGACGCCGTCGTGGCGGATACGGACGTCGTGTGCGGCCCACATGGTGCGGAAGTCGGGGCTGACTGTGGACAGTTCGCCGATGAGTTCGCGCAGGGCCCGGTCATGCGGTTCCCTCCCGGCCTCGGCACGCAGCAACGCGACGGTGGCGGCGGCGCCGGAGTCCCAGTCGACGAAGAAGTCCTGTGAGCCCGGGTCGAGGAAGTGGTAGCGGGCGAAGTTGGCGCGGCCGCGCTTGTCGGTGGTGGGGCTGTCGAACATCGGGGCATGCAGGGCCCGAGCCAGCGGGTTGGTGGCGATGACGTCCAGGCGGCCGTTGCGTACGAAGGCAGCGGACATCGCGATGGAGTCCAGCAGCCACCGGATGCGGGGCGGGACCTCGACATCCCTGCGGCGGGACGGCGTGCGCCGGGCGGGCCGGGCGGCGCGAGCCAGGTCGAACAGGTAGGTGCGTTCGTCCTCGTCGAGCTGCAGGGCCTGGGCGACCGCGGCGAGCACATCCTCGGAGACGCCGCTGATGTGGCCTTTCTCCAGGCGGGTGTACCACTCGGTGCTCACCCCGGCCAGCACGGCGACCTCCTCGCGCCGCAGCCCGGGCACTCGGCGCCGGTTGCTGGTGGGCAGTCCGGCCTGCTCCGGGGTGATCTTGGCGCGTCGGCTGGCAAGGAAGTCGCGGATCTCGGTGCGGTGGTCGGAGCGGTCGTCGGGGCGCGGGTCCATGACCTCCACGGTAGCCACCGGCTCGCAAGAAGGGAGGTTGAGTTTGTACCCCCTATAAACGCGACCTTCCTCAAGGGTGGGGCGGCTTGTTCCCTGGGTGACGTACCCCGATCACAACCCCCACGGAGATGAGCCTTGAGTACGCGAGGAGCAACCCTCCACGCCCCCGCCGAGACCGTACGGGCTGACAACCCCCAGCCTCCGTCCGCCCGGCTGCCGCTCGTCGTCTACGTGCTCGCGGTCGGCACGTTCCTGATGGGCACCACCGAGTTCGTCGTGGCCGGCCTGCTGCCCGAGATCGCGGTCGACCTGCAGGTCAGCGTCGCCCGGACCGGCCTGATGATCACCGTCTTCGCGGTCGGGATGATCGTCGGCGCGCCGCTGATGGCGATGCTCACGCTGCGGCTGCCCCAGCGGCTGACCCTGATGCTCGCCCTGGGCGTCTTCGCCGTCGGGCACGTCATCGTCGCCCTCAGCTCGAACGTCACCCTGGTCCTGGCGGCACGGTTCCTGACCGCGATCGCCACCGGCGCGTTCTGGGCAGTGGCCAATGTGGCCGCCGCACGCGCCGCGGGCCCTGCCGCCAGTTCCCGCGCCCTGGGCCTCGTCGGCGCCGGAGCCATGCTCGCGAACGTCGTCGGTGTGCCGCTGGGCGCGTTCGCCGGGCAGCTCATGGGCTGGCGCGGACCGTTCTGGGCGCTTGCGGCCTTCGCCGCCGCGGCCGTCGCGCTGATCGCCCGCACCGTCCCGCACGACGGTGGCGACCAGCAGGCGGTGTCGATCCGGTCCGAGCTGACCGCTCTGCGCTCCGGCCGCCTGTGGCTGGTGCTGGCGGCCTGCGCCACCACGACCGGCGGTGTCCTGGCGGCGTACTCCTACATCTCGCCGCTGCTGACCGGCCGGTCGGGGCTCGCGTCCGGGATCGTGCCGCTGGTCCTGGTCGGCTTCGGCCTCGGTGCCCTGGCCGGCTCGCTCGTCGGAGGCCGTCTGGGCGACCGTCGCCCGCACGCCGTGACCCTCGTGGCCGCCGCAGGAGCCACGCTCCTGCTCCTGGCGATCTCCCTGCTGGCCGGCTACGCCGTGCCCACCATCGTCCTGGTCGCCCTGCTGGGCTTCTTCGGGCTCGGCGCCAACCCGGTGCTGATGGCCATGGCCGTCCGCTTCGCACGCCAGGCACCCGTCCTGGCCTCGGCCCTGACCGTCTCGGCGTTCAACCTCGGCACCGCCATCGGCTCCTGGATCGCCGGCCTCACCCTCGACTCCGGCCTGGGATCCACCGGCCCCGCCGTCGTCGGCACCGCCATCGCCGCCCTCACCCTGATCCCCACCACCGCCCTCGCCCTCACCCAGCGGCGCCGCTCCACAGCAGCCGCCTGGGCCACCACGGAGGCCGACGCCACGCAGGACAGGGCATCAAGAACGGCCGGCTGAAACCACGTGTCTCCAGGGTTCTCCCGCTGGCCGCTGCCGCCGAGGCGCACCGCCTTCCGGGAGACCGCCAGACCATCGGCAAGGTCCTGCTCTCCACCGCCGGCTGACGCACACCACCCCCATCCCGTACTACCTGGAAACGGAGCATCACTCATGCGCGCAACCCTTCTCCACGGCGCCGGCGACGTCCGCGTCGAGAACGTCCCCGACTCCGTCATCAAGCACCCCACCGACGCGCTGGTCCGCATCACCGCGTCCTGCGTCTGCGGCAGCGACCTGTGGCCGTACGGCTCGATGAAGCCCGAAGACGGTCCCGCCCGGATGGGCCACGAGTTCATCGGCATCGTCGAGGACACCGGCTCCGAGGTGACCACCGTCAAGCGCGGCGACCTGGTCCTCGCCCCGTTCGCCATCTCCGACAACACCTGCGCGTTCTGCCGCGCGGGCCTGCACACCTCCTGCTCCCACCCGCACGCCAACTTCTGGGACGGCGAAGCGGAGGAGGGCGGCCAGGCCGAAGCGGTCCGTGTACCCCTCGCCGACGGCACCCTCGTCAAGCTCCCCGTCGCCCCGGACTCCGCCCTCGTCCCGTCCCTGCTGACCCTCTCGGACGTCCTCGGCACCGGCCACCACGCCGCCGTGGCGGGCGGCGTCGACGAGCGCACCCGCGTCACCGTGATCGGCGACGGCGCCGTCGGCCTGCTCGCGGCCCTGTCGGCCAAGCGCCTGGGCGCCGAACAGATCATCCTCATGGGACGTCACCAGGCGCGCACCGACCTCGGCCGCGAGTTCGGCGCCACCGATGTCGTCTCCGCACGTGGCGAGGAAGGCATCGCTCAGGTGCGGGAGCTGACCGGTGGGCATGGCACGCACGTGGTCCTGGAGTGCGTCGGCAACATTTCCGCCTACGAGCAGGCCACCGGCATCGTCCGTCCCGGCGGTGTGATCAGCCGCGTCGGCGTGCCCCAGTACGAGGAGGCGCCGATCGGCTTCGGCAGCCTCTTCCGCCACAACATCCGCCTGGCCGGCGGACCGGCGCCGGTGCGCGCCTACATCGAGGAACTGATGCCCGACATCCTCACCGGCGTCATCGAGCCGGGGAAGGTCTTCGACGTCACCACCGACCTCGACGGCGTCCCGGCCGGCTACAGGGACATGGCCGACCGCAAGAGCCTCAAGGTCCTCGTCGACAACTGACCCCCTGCAATCAACGACCTCTCATCCTCCCCTGCCCCGGTTGCGGCTGATCCGCCCAATGATGCGAAGGCGTACCCATGTCCACTGAACCTGTGTCCGCTGGTCCACCCCCCACTGAACCGGGCGAGCCCTCCTCGGCGCCCACTCGGCGGACCTTCATCGCCACCACTACCGCGGTTAGCGGCGTTGCCGTCGCGGGTGGCGTGATCGGAGGGCCCTTCCTTGCCGGCCCCGAGAAAGCGGCAGCCGCCGCGCCGCCCGCCGGCCGTGTGGCCCTGACGGTCAACGGCACCCGGCGGACGGTGACGGTGGACAACCGCACCTCGCTGCTGGACCTGTTGCGCGAGCACTTCGGTCTCACCGGCTCCAAGAAGGGCTGCGACGCCGGGGCGTGCGGTGCGTGCACGGTGCTGGTCGACGGGCAGCGGCACAACGCCTGCCTGACCCTCGCGGTGCGGCTGGAGGGCGCCGAGGTCACCACGATCGAGGGCTTGGCCGACGGCGACGAACTGCACCCGCTGCAGCAGGCGTTCATCGACGAGGACGCCTTCCAGTGCGGCTACTGCACCCCCGGCCAGATCATGTCCGGCGTCGGCTGCATCAAGGAGGGCCACACCGGCTCGCCGGAGGAGATCCGGGAGTGGATGAGCGGCAACATCTGCCGCTGCGGCTGCTACGTGAAAATCACGCGCGCGGTCGAACAGACCGCCCGCCGGAAGTAGAGGTGCGGCCCCCATGTTTCCCTTCTCCTACACCCGCGTCTCCGACACCCGTGAGGCCCTCGACGCCGGTCGCCGCGGCGGCCGTTACCTAGCCGGCGGCACCACCCTGGTCGACCTGATGCGCGAGACCGTCGAGCGCCCCGAGAACTTGGTCGACATCAGCGGCCTGCCGCTGCGCGAGATCAGAGCCACCGAAGGCGGTGGACTGCGCATCGCTGCGCTGGTGTCCATGTCCGAGGCCGCCGCCCACCCCAAGGTACGCGCCCTGTATCCCGTGATCTCCGAGGCGCTGGAGCTGAGCGCGTCGGCCCAGTTGCGGAACATGGCCTCCATCGGCGGCAACATCATGCAGCGCACCCGGTGCACGTACTTCCGTGACGTGACCGCCGACTGCAACAAACGCGACCCCGGCTCGGGCTGCGCCGCGCTGAAGGGCCACAACCGCACCCACGCGATCCTCGGCACCTCCGACGCCTGCGTCGCCACCCACCCCTCCGACGTCGCCGTGGCGTTCACCGCCCTGGAGGCGACCGTGCAACTGCTGGGCCCGGACGGGGAGCGCCGTATCCCCTTCGCCGACTTTCTGTTGCGGCCCGGCAGTACCCCCGACCGTGAACAGGCCATCCAGCAAGGTGAGTTGATCACCGCCGTGGAGATCCCGGCTCTTCCGCGCCCACTGAAGTCGGGCTACCTGAAGGTGCGCGACCGCCAGTCCTACGAGTTCGCCCTGACCTCGGCGGCCGTCGCCCTGCACGTGCGCGGCGGGGTGATCCGCGAGGCGAAGGTCGCCGCCGGAGGCGTGGGCACCGTGCCCTGGAAGCTGCCCGCCGTGGAACGGCACCTGGTCGGCGAACGCCCCTCAGCAGCCTTGTGGGCAGCCGCCGCGGACAAGGCAGCCGACGGGGCCCGTCCCCTGCGGCACAACCGGTTCAAGCCCGAGCTGCTCAAGCGGACCGTCGAGCGTCAGTTGCGCATCGTGGGAGGTACGAAGTGAGTCCCCAGCCCCAGGCCGCCGTCGGCGCCCCGCTGTCCCGCGTGGACGGGCGTCTCAAGGTCACCGGCCAGGCCCTGTACGCCGCCGAGCACGACGTCGAGGGGGCCCTGCACGCGGTCATCGTCGACAGCAGCATCGGCCTCGGCCGCATCACGTCCATCGACACGGACGCCGCGCTCGCCCACCCCGGCGTTCTCCGGGTGATCAGCCACCGCAACGCGCCGAAGCTGCCGTACCTGGACAACCCAGGGTCGAACAATCCGGAGGGCCGGCGGCTGCGGGTCTTCCAGGACGAAAAGGTCCTCTTCCACGGCCAGCCGGTCGCCGTCGTCATCGCCACCACCCTGGAAGCCGCGCAGCACGGCGCGAGTCTGGTCGAGGTGCGCTACGACGCGAGGAAGCCCTCGACCGACATGGCCGAGGCGAAGCCCGACGAGCCGACCACGTACGCGCGCGGTGACACCGCCGCCGGGCTGCGTGACGCGGCGGTGCGCATGGACCTGAACTACCGCATGGCGCGCAACCACCAGAACCCGATGGAGCCGCACGCCACCATCGCCCGCTGGAACGGCGACAAGCTGACCGTGTGGGACAAGACCCAGTGGGTGGTGGGCACCCAGACCGAACTCTCCACGGTGTTCGACCTGCCTCTGAAGTCCGTGCGCGTCATCTCGCCGTTCGTCGGGGGCGGCTTCGGCAGCGGGCTGCGCTGCTGGCCGCACACCGTGGTCGCCGCACTCGCCACCCGCGAGATGAAACGCCCCGTCAAAGTCGTCCTGAGCCGCAAGCAGATGTACTTCGGCACCGGCTTCAGGCCCTCCTACGACTACCGCCTGCGCCTCGGCAGCGACCGGCGGGGCCGACTGGCCGCCATGGTGCACGAGATGGACGCGGAGACCTCGTCGTACGAGAAGTTCGAAGAAGCCATCATGCTCGCCGGCCAGATGTTCTACAGCACGCCCAACGTCAGCCAGGCGTACCGGAAGGTGCCGCTGGACGTGAGCACCCCGCTGTACATGCGAGGTCCGGGCTTCACGAACGCGTCCTTCGCCATCGAGTCGGCCATGGACGAACTCGCGAACCGGCTCGGTGTCGACCCGATCGAGTTGCGCCTGCGCAACGAGCCGGCCGAGGACGAGTCGAACGGGCTGCCCTGGTCCACCCGCCGGCTGCGCGAGTGCTACAGCGTGGGCGCCCGGGAGTTCGGCTGGGACCGGCGCGACCCCAAGCCCCGCTCGACGCGTGACGGCGACTGGCTGATCGGTCTGGGCATGGCCGCGGCCGTGTACGACCCCGGGCGTTACCCCGCGCAGGCCCGGGTCCGCCTGGACGCGGACGGTACGGCGGTGGCCGAGGCGGCCTCCAGCGACATGGGGCCGGGAACCTACACCTCCCAGACCCAGGTCGCAGCCGACGCCCTCGGGCTGACCATGCGCACCGTCACCTTCCGGCTCGGCGACTCCCTCTACCCGCCGACCCCGCCGCACGGCGGCTCGATGACCATGACCGTGGTCGGTTCCGCCGTCCTCGACGCCTGCGACAAGGTCCGTGGGCAGGCGATCAAGCTGGCCGTGGAGGACGAGGAGTCGCCGCTGTACGGCGTCAAGGCCGAGGACATCGTCGTACGCGGCGGCCGACTGCACGTGCAGGGCACCCCAGCCCGTGGCGAGACCTACCAGCGGCTGCTGACCCGCAACAAGCTCACCCACCTCGAAGCCGACGGCGCCTACGCAGGCGCACCGGAGCCCGCACGGCACTCGTACTTCTCCTACGGCGCGGTCTTCACCGAGGTGGGCGTCGACGCCACCCTCGGTCTCGTACGCGTGCGGCGGATGCTCGGTGTGTACGACGTGGGCCGCATCGTCAGCCCCAAGCTGGCGGACAGCCAGGCGCTGGGCGGCATGGTGGGCGGCATCAGCCAGGCGCTGCTGGAGCACACGGTCACCGACCACCGCGACGGCCGGATCGTGAACGCCGGCCTCGCCGACTACCTGGTCCCGGTCAACGCCGACATCCCCGACCTCAAGGCGATCTACCTGGAGGGCGAGGACCCCGACGCCGACCCGCTCGGCGTGAAGGGGATCGGAGAGATCGTCCAGGTGGGAGTGGCGCCCGCCATCGCCAACGCGGTCTTCAACGCCACCGGCCGCCGCATCCGCGAACTGCCCATCACCGCAGAGGCGTTGATCTGAGCCGAAGTGCCCCGGGCCACTGAGGAGCGGCCCTGCCCCATACCCACGGAGACAGGTTCATGTTGAACATCGCGGACACACTGCACCTCTGGTGCCGCGAAGCACGCCCCTTCGCACTGGCCACCGTCGTCGACGTCCGCGGCAGCGCACCCCTGCCGGCGGGTACGTCGGTCGCGGTGGACGAGGACGGGACCGCGGTCGGCAGCATCTCCGGCGGCTGCGTCGAAGGCGCCGTGTACGAGTTGTGCCGACAGGTGCTCAGGGACGGGGGCGCTCCCCAGCGGGCCTGGTTCGGCTACTCCGACGACGACGCGTTCGCCGTCGGGCTGACCTGCGGTGGCGAGCTCGACGTCCTTGTCCAGCGCGTCGACCCCGCAGCGCAGCCCCACTTGGCCACCGCCTTTGAGGAGGTCCTGCGGGGCAGGCCCGCAGCCGTGGCACAGGTCGTCGATGGTCCCGACGGACTCGTCGGCCGCGCCTTGTGTGTCCTGGGTTACGTCGACGCGGCCCACGGAACGCTGGACGACGAGGAGGTGGACCGGGCGGTGACGGCGCAGGCCGGTGCCCTCCTGCGGGCGGGACGTACCGCCCGCGTCGAGGTCGGCGGCGACGCGGACACCTGCCCCGAAAAGCTGTCCGTCCTCGTCCATGTCCACGCCTCCCGGCCGCGCATGCTGATCTTCGGCGCCGTCGACTTCGCCGCCGCCCTCAGCCGGATGGGACACTTCCTGGGCTACCGGGTCACCGTGTGCGACGCGCGCCCGGTCTTCGCCACCGCGGCCCGGTTCCCGGAGGCGGACGAGGTCGTGATCGACTGGCCCCACCGGTACTTGGAACGAGCCGAGGTCGACGGCCGCACCGCGATCTGTGTCCTCACCCACGACGCCAAGTTCGACATCCCCCTGCTGCGCCTGGCCCTCGACCTGCCCGTCGGCTACGTCGGCGCGATGGGATCCCGGCGCACCCACGACGAACGCCTGCGTCTCCTGAGCGAGGCCGGTGTGCCCGAGGCGCAACTGGCCCGGCTGCGCTCACCGATCGGCCTCGACCTCGGCGCCCGTACACCCGAGGAGACAGCCCTCTCCATCACCGCGGAGATCATCTCCTACGCCAACCATGCGACCGGCCTGCCCCTGTCCGACGGCACCGGGCCGATCCATGAACCGCTCATCCGACGCCAGGCACGCCCGGAATGATCCCCTTCCCCGGCGACCATGCCGCGGACGTCCTGCGCCGACCGCCCACCTTGCGTCATCGAAAACATGTCGGCCTGAGCGAGTCACGTAAAGGACCAGGTCACGCTCTGTTTCTCGGCTTGCTGCCGCCCGTGCGGGCGGCCAGAGCGTCGAACGAGCGTCATGACCGACTCAAGGTCGAGGAACTGCCGGGCTTCCTCCAGGTTCCGGCGAACGGCGTCCTGGTCGACGCCGAGGCTCTCCACCGCACCTTGCCCGATTGATCCCCCTGCCTGATTACGGCGTCAAACCGGGGAGCCACCTACCTCAACTTGCTCCCGGGTCAAGGTCCGCCCCAGTCGAAATCGCCGTGGCAGAGCAGACAGGCCCCGCGCGTGGACAGGTCGCGCAGCAGCGTGAGCGCGGCTGCCGACGGTTGCCCCTGCAGGCACACCACGGGCGGGCATGCGGGGCCGAAGGCGCCGGCAGCCGAGGCCCATGCCTCCCGTCGCCACTGGGCACCGGAACCGTCGGGGAAGCCCGTGAGGGCACAGCGCGCGTACGGCAGCCTGCACCAGAGGGCCGGCGCTCTCCGGCGTGCGGGCGAGGCGCCGTACGAGACCGTCCCTGCGGACCCGCTGCGCCCACTGGGTGAACTCCCCGTCGAGGGTGCCCAGCGGGGTGTACGCCTCCTCCCAGGCCCGTTCCCCCCTGTTCCGGTGCTGCATCTGGCCACCTCCAGCGGTGGTCCCGGCACCGGCAACGGGATAGTGGGAGCCACTCCCGACGCACTGATCGAACCGCAGACCGCCACGAACACGAGCGGGAGTTCGGGCCCACCTCATAAGCACCGCCGGACCGACCCCTCAAGTGGCCGAAAACAGCGGCAAGGAGGGATACAGGCGCTAAGAAATCCGTTTCGGCGAGGGCGAATGTGAAGACACACTTCACCGCACCCCACCACTCCAGCGCAGCGGCGGTGCCGAGTGTCACACCTTCCATCCTGGGGCGATGCTCTGCTTGTTTCCGGCACATCCGGGGCTTCCGCTGTGACTACACTCGCCGCCCATGCAGGAGTTCGCCCCAAAGACAAACCATCAGAAAACGCTTCATCGTTCATCGGGCCTCGACGGCGTCGACCCGCGTGTGAAGAGGGTGTGGCGTGTGGCCGAAACCGTCGTCCGCACGGTCAGACGGAGCTGCGGCCCGGCGGCAGGCCCCGATGGCCCTGTGACTAACGCCATATCCGGGACGGCTGTGTGAGTCGCTCGGCACATCGCCGGCACGCCCGTTCCCGCGACCCCCGCGGACACTGGCGGCTGCTCGCCCTGACCCTGTCCGTCGTCTTCGTCATCCTGCTCTTCGAGGGCTGGACCATCCACGAGGTGGACGCCGCCAAGTCGCGCCGCCCGTGCACCGAACCCGTGCCCAAGGCCGTGGACGAGAGCGGCCCCGTCCTGCGCGGCATCGACGGGGACAAGGTGTCCTCCGCCGCCGCGCCCGCGCGCACCGCCGCCCTCACCTTCGACGGCGGCCCCGACCCCGAGTGGACGCCACGGCTGCTGGACCTGCTGCGCGAGCACCACGCGCACGCCACGTTCTTCGTGTTCGGCGCCCAGGCGGCACGCCATCCGGATCTCGTCCGGCGGATCCTCGCCGAGGGCCACGAGATCGGCTCCAACACCTACACGGGAGCCGACCTCGGCTCCTCGTCGCGTGTCCGCTTCGGAATGGAACTGGGCCTCACCCAGAAGACCCTCGCGGGCACGGCCGGCATCCGCACCGACCTGTTGCGGATGCCGATGACCACCGAGGTGGACACCCTGTGCGGCGCCGAGTGGCAGGCCGCCCGGAAGGTCTCCGACGACGGCTATGTGCTGGTCGCCGCCGACCGTCCCACCCGCGACCCCGCACGCGGTCTGATCCGGCAGTTCAGCCAGACGGAACTCGCGTACGACGAGACGAAGCAGCTTCTCGAGCACCCGCACGCCGAACGGTTCACCACCGTGACCGATGCGGTCGGCATGCCGCCCGCCGACACCCGGGTGTCCACCGCCGAACGGTGGCAGGGCGAGGCCCTGAACTGGACCGTGAAGGCCGGGAACACCTTCACGCACATCATGATCTGGGTGCTGGGCGTGGCCGGAACACTGGGCCTGCTGCGGCTGCTGTCGCTGGCCTTCTTCGCCCGCGCCCATGTCCGGCGCCTCACCCGCCTGCGCCCCGGCGCCCCCTGGCTGCGGGAGGTCAACGCCCCCGTGACGGTGCTGGTGCCCGCCTACAACGAAGCGGCCGGCATCGAGTCCACCGTCCACTCCCTGCTGGCCTCCACACATCAGTACCTCGAAGTCATC
This sequence comes from Streptomyces sp. NPDC056948, assembly GCF_042674225.1. NCBI lineage: Bacteria > Bacillati > Actinomycetota > Actinomycetes > Kitasatosporales > Streptomycetaceae > Streptomyces > Streptomyces sp. NPDC056948. Next base: position 21,787 of record NZ_JBHUQX010000002.1, on the reverse strand, counting down.
GTGATCGACGACGGCTCGACGGACGAGACGGCCGACCTCGCCACCTGGATCAACGACCCCCGGGTGCGGGTGATCCGGCAGCCGAACTCGGGCAAGGCGGCCGCACTCAACACCGGTCTGGCCCACGCGTCCCACGACATCCTGGTGATGGTCGACGCCGACACCGTCTTCGAGCCGGACGCCCTGTACCGGCTGGTCCAGCCGCTCGCGCATCCGGCCGTCGGCGCCGTCAGCGGCAACACCAAGGTCGGCAACCGCCGTGGGCTGCTGGGCAGATGGCAGCACCTGGAGTACGTCTTCGGCTTCAACCTCGACCGGCGCATGTTCGAGGTGCTGGAGTGCATGCCGACCGTCCCGGGTGCCATCGGGGCCTTCCGCCGGGACGCCCTCATGGGCGTCGGCGGGGTCAGCGAGGACACCCTCGCCGAGGACACCGACCTGACGATGGCCCTGTGGCGGGCGGGCTGGCGGGTGGTCTACGAGGAGTCGGCCGTCGCCTGGACCGAAGTGCCGACGTCCCTGCGGCAGTTGTGGCGGCAGCGCTACCGCTGGTGCTACGGCACGCTCCAGGCGATGTGGAAACACCGCCGGGCCGTCGTCGAAGTGGGCGCGGCCGGACGTTTCGCCCGCCGCGGGCTGAGCTATCTGGCGGTCTTTCAGGTGCTCCTGCCGCTGCTGGCGCCGGTGGTCGACCTCTTCGCGGTGTACGGGGCGCTCTTCGCCGACCCCGCGCAGGCGGCGGGCGTGTGGCTCGCCTTCCTGCTGGTCCAGCTCATGTGCGCCGGTTACGCGTTGAGACTCGACGGCGAGCGACTGCGGGCGCTGTGGTCGATGCCGTTGCAGCTCTTCGTCTACCGGCAGTTGATGTACCTGGTGGTCATCCAGTCCGTGGTCGCCCTGCTGCTCGGCACCCGGCTGAAGTGGCACCGCATGCAGCGTTCCGGCACGGCTGCCACCCAGCAGCTCAGGCAGCCGGTCGCCGAACGCCAGTTGTCATCGAGGTGATGGAGGGATGGTCCACCCCATGAATGACGGACCGGGCATGTGGCCCGGCACCGGCCGACGGAACGAGGACGGGGAGACCCGGACATCCCGGACGGTCACGGGCCGGGTGTGGCAGAGCGGCACCGGACCGCCTCCGCCCCCGACGCCCGTCCGGCCGTACGACGGGTACATCGTCGGGCCGCACCCGTACGGCGGCCACGACACCGCGGGTCTCGGGCCGTACTCGTACGGCGCCCCTGCTCCGGCACCGGCACCGGCCCCGACTCCGGCACCGGCACCGATTCCGTACGACAGCCCTGCCGACGAGCCGAGCTCCGGCCCTGCGCCTGCGCCCGGTCCCGGCCCTGAGCGCGGCGGACGCAGCACCAGCACCCGGCCCCCTCGGGTGCGGCCCGGCCGGGCCCGGCGGGTCGTACGCCTGCTGGCTGTGCTGCTCTGCGCCCTGGTCCTCACCGGCGCGGGCACCTACGCCTGGGCCGACTTCAGGCTCGACAGGTCGGTCGATCTGAGCGGGGGCACGGACCGTCCGCCGCGGGGGAAGGGGACGAACTACCTCATCGTGGGCTCGGACGGCCGGGACGGCCTGTCCGAGCAGGCCAGGAAGGATCTGCACACCGGCACGGCCGGAGGCAGCCGCACCGACTCGATGATGATCCTGCACACCGGCGCGGACGGGGCCACGATGGTGAGCCTGCCGCGCGACTCCTGGGTGACCGTCCCGTCGTACGTCGACCCGAACACCGGCAAGTCCCACCGGGCGGCGAAGAACAAGCTGAACGCGGCCTACTCCCTCGGCGGGCCCAGGATGCTGGCGCGGACCGTCGAGCGGAACACGGGCCTGCGCATCGACCACTACGCGGAGATCGGCTTCGCGGGGTTCGTCGGCGTCGTGGACGCGGTCGGCGGTGTGGAGATGTGCGTGGACCGGAACATCGACGACCCCAAGTCGGGACTGAGGCTGAGGACGGGCTGTCACAACCTGACCGGCACCCAGGCGCTGGCGTTCGTCCGTCAGCGGCACCAGGAGGCGGACGGTGACCTGGGGCGCTCCAGGAACCAGCGCAAGTTCCTCTCCGCCCTGGCCGGCAGGGCCGCTACGCCCGGCGTCGTGCTCGACCCGTTCCGTACCTGTCCCGCCCTGGGCGCGGGGCTGGACACCCTCGTCGTGGACAAGGACATGGAACTGCCGAGGCTGCTCTCGCTGCTGCAGGCGATGCGGAACGTCTCGGGAGGCGAGGGCAGGCAGCTCACCGTCCCCGTGGTCTCGCCCGGCTTCCGCACGGCCGGCGGGAGCGCCCTGAAGTGGGACGGGACGAAGGCGCGGAAGCTCTTCGGCGAGTTGCGGACCGACCGGCCCGTGAGCGCCCCGGAGAAGGGCTGACCGGCCAGGAGAGCTGTGGGCGGCCGGGCCCCGCGCAGTGGACGGAACCCGGCCGCCCCGTCCCTCTCCGTCCCACTCCCGGGGGGAGTCAGGGGCGGCACGGAGAGAGCTGTGAGGACGGATCGACGCCGCCGGACCGCACGGCGCGGACGCTGTACTCACCCAGCGCACGGCAGGTGCGGAACGTTACCCGAGTGACGCATGGTGACACTTCCGCGGGATCGGACGCTGGTCATGATGGGGCTGTCGAAGCGAACGGGGCGCGTCGGGCGGCACTCGTCATGAACCCGGCGCGAACGAGGACGGTCTTGGGTCAGGAACGGCAATCCCGCCACGCACACGTCCTCGACGAGGAACTGGGCGCGGCCGTCGCGCGGGCCCAGGACGGCGACGAGGCCGCGTTCACGGTGCTCTACCGGATCGTGCAGCCGGGCCTGCTCGGCTATCTGCGCGGACTCATCGGCGAGGAAGCGGAGGACGTGGCGTCCGACGCCTGGCTGCAGATCGCCCGGGACCTCGGACGGTTCAAGGGCGACGGGCCCGGTTTCCGCGGCTGGACGGCGACCATCGCCCGGCATCGAGCCCTGGACCATCTGCGCCGCCGGAGCGTACGCCCCCGGCCGGGAGCGATCGAGCAGGACGTCCTGGACCTGCCCGGCCCGCACAGCACCCATGAGCAGGCCCTGGAGTCCCTCTCCACCGAGCGGGCCCTGGACCTGGTGCGCGGGCTGCCGCGGGACCAGGCGGAGGCCGTGCTCCTGCGCGTCATCGTCGGCCTGGACGGCCCCGCTGCCGCGCGCGTCCTCGGCAAGCGCCCCGGTGCGGTGCGTACCGCCACCCACCGGGGGCTGAAACGCCTCGCCCGCCAGCTCGGCTCCGGGCGGGAAACGGAAGAGGGTGTGACGGATGAGACATCCCGCACGCTGGGGAGTCCACATGAGTCACGACGGCGTCAGTGGACGGGCGGTCCGGCGGCACACCCCGGCATGCCGGACGCTTCCAACGGAACGGGCAGGAACGGACAACGGGCATGGGTGATCTGAGCAGCGACGGAGTCACGGGCCGTCGACGTGTGCATCCCGGCGAGGCCGTGCCCGGCCCGTGGGTCCTGCGGGACGGGACAGCGCTGCCGACGGCCCTGGCCACTGCCCTGCTCACGGGTGATCCCGGCCCGGAAGCCGAGCAGCGGGCAGTGGCCGCCTTCCGGACCGTCCTTGACGCCGGGACGCCCCGGGCGCGCACCCGGGGCCGGGACGACTGGCGGCCGGCCACGGAGCGGCGGGCCGGGCGTCCGGTGAAGACGGTGTTCGCCGCCGCGTTCACCAGCATCGCCCTGGGCGGGGTCGCGGTCGCCGCCATCGGTTCGGTCGGTTCGTCCACGCCCGGTGCCGGGCAGCGGACCGCGCACCCCTCGATGGCCGCCTCCGCCGGGCCGGGCGGCACGGCCTCGCCGACTTCCTCCGGCAGCCCGGGCCACCGGGACGGCTCGTCCTCCGCCCGGGATACCGAGGCCCACTGCCGGGCCTACGAACAGGTCAAGGACCGCGGAAAGACCCTCGACGCGACCGCCTGGAGGCGGCTCGTCGAGGCGGCCGGCGGCGAGGACGAAGTCGACGCGTACTGCGTCGAACGGCTCGCGCGGACGTCGGCCGCGCCGAACGGATCCCCCAAGACGAACGGCCCCGGCGAGGGCGGCGCGGACGCCGGCTCGGGAACGAGCGTCGGCACAGGAACGGGTGCGGGCTCGGGAACGAGCGCCGGCTCAGGAACGAGCGCCGGCTCGGCGGGGAACGCAGGGACGTCAGGCAAGGGGAACGCCGGCAGCGGCCGGGCGGGCGGCAGCAAGGGCGAGTAGCCCCCCGCACCCGTTCGCCGGCCGGGCCGGCGCATGACCGCGGCAACCACGCGTAGTCAGGGCCGTCGGCATGCCCTGTGACGAATGCAGCGCCTCATCCGATGTGTAAGTAGTGAAGGAATTGAGTTCAGCCGATGCCAGCGATGTGGATGAGGCGTGATGAGTTACTCCTTGCGAGCCCGGAGGTTTCGAGTGCGACCGTTCACCCTCAACTACGCCTTCCCCAGCGCGCTTCCGGCCGTGGCGACGCCCTACCGCTTCGACGAGTCGCGCCAGTTGAACGTGCTGCCCGACGGCAGCGCCGCCGTCAGTGACCCGGACCTGCTCCTGGCGGCCGGCACGACGGTGTCCACGGCTGGTTCCAAAACACACTTCGACGACTGACGGTCGGCGATCGCATGACCGTACTGATCCTGACCTCCAAAGAGGACGTCACCGCCGACATGGTGGTGGCCAAGCTGCACGACGCGGCGGTGCCCGTGATGCGGCTGGATCCCGCCGACCTGCCGGACAAGGCCCTGTTGTCCACGCTGTACACCCAGGGCGACTTCGAGGGCCATCTGTCCGCACACGGACACCTGGTCAGCATGAAAGGTCTGCGCTCCGTCTGGGTGCGCAGACCCGGCGAACCGGCCTCGCACGCGGCGGAGCCCTCCGCGTGGCTGACCGCCGAGACCCGTCAGGCACTGTTCGGGATGCTCTACTCGGCCTCCGCGCGCTGGATGAACGATCCGCGCAACGCGGACCGGGCCCGCCTGAAGCCGTGGCAGTTGAGGGCCGCGCACCTCAGCGGGTTCGCCGTACCGCCGACCGTCATCACCACGTTGCCGCGCCTGGCGCGGCAGTTCGCCGAGCAGCACCGGGAGGTGGTGGTGAAGTCCGCCTCGGGGCCGCCACCCGGTGAACCCACGCTGACCCTGCCCACCACGCTGATCGGCCCCGACTCGGACTTCTCCGGCGTCGCGGCCGGTCCCGCGCTGTTGCAGCGGTACGTGCCCAAGCGTGCCGACGTCCGTCTGACCTGCGTCGGATCCCGGCTGTTCGCCGCGCGCAAGACGGCTGAACCGCACCAGATCGACGGGCGCTACGGCGACACCGAGCACGTCTGGGAGCCGGTTCCGGTGCCGGACCGTGTCGGGACATCCGTGCGCGACTACGTCGCCACGGCCGGACTGGCGTACGCCGCCTTCGACTTCGCCGAGGACGAGGACGGCCTGTGGTGGTTCCTCGAGTGCAACCAGAGCGGCCAGTACGGTTTCGTCGAACTGGAAACCGGCCAGCCGATCTCGGAGGCGGTGGCGCTGTGGCTGTCCCGCCGGGTCGACCGCTGATGAAAGAAGGCGGCCGCGGCCACCGCGACACCGAGGGCCGTCAGGTCACCGCATCGAGGAAGGTCAGCACCGAGGCGTCCTCCTCGATCAGCGGAGCGAGGGCGGTGTTGAACGGGCCGCCGTACGGGGCCTTCAGGTGCGCCTGGAAGGCGTCCTCGTCCCGGTACGCCTCGAAGATCCAGTAGGCGCGAGGGTTGGCCGACTTGGTGTAGACCTCGAAGGTGAGGTTGCCCTCTTCCTGGCGCACCTTCTCGGCGTACTCCAGGATCATGCGGGCGACCTCGTCCTCCGCACCCTCGCGGGCGGTGAACTCGGCGAACAGGGTGGTCTTCGTCATGCTCTGGTGTCCTTGTCAGTCGTGAGCGGAGTCGAGGTGCCAGACGCGGGCCTGGTCCAGCTTCACCGAGCCGTTCTCGGCGAAGACCTGCACTCCCTGGCTGGCGGGGTCGGGGAAGATCTGGTCGGTGATCACCGCTTCGCCGCTGCCGCCGAAGACCTCGACGGAGGACCAGTCGACGAGGATCCGCAGCTTCACCTTGCCGTTCTCGGCCTTCAGCGGTGCTGTCTGGACGCCGGGGAAGGTGCTGTTGAAGTCCACGGCCCCTGACCGGGTGCGGTCGACGTACAGCTCCTGGGTCGTGGTGTCGTAGCCGATGACGGTCTCTTCGCCACCGGCGCCGGTGCGTACCTTCAGGCCGAAGCGTTCGGCGTCCTTGAGGGAGAAGGTCGCCTCGATGTCGAGGGCCTTGCCCTTGGCCGCGGGGCCGATCAGGGGCTTTGTAGTGCTCTTGACGGTAACGCCGGACGCCGTCGCCGGGCGCTTCTGACGGAGCGACTCCAGGCCGTTGACCGGCTGACTGGTCAGCCGGACCTGGCCGTTGACGGTGCGCAGCGCCATTTCCCGTGGAGCACTCTGCGCGCCGCGCCAGGGGGAGGTGGGGATGGCACCGCTGTAGTCCCAGTTGTTCATCCAGCCGACCATGTACCGCTTGCCGCCCGGTGCGCCCTCCCAGGACACGGCCGCGTAGTAGTCCTTGCCGTAGTCGGCCCAGTCGGCGCGCTGCACGACGGACTTGGCGGGGGCGTCGGCAGCGGTGAACCGGTCGGCCAGGATGTGGCCCCAGCCGGCGTTGTTCATGTCGACGATCTGGATCCGCGCCTTCTTGCCGGCGTAGGGGCGCAGGTCGAAGGACGCCCAGTCCAGGGTCTCGCTGTTGGCGCCGGTGGCGCTGCGGACGACCTGGCCGTCGACGATCAGGTTGACGGACGTCTCCTGGGAGACGGGCTGGGCCTTGGTGTCGGACAGCGTGATGTGGTCGACGTTGAGGTGGCCCCAGCCGCCGGTGTTGTCGTCGACGATCCTGATCCGCGCCTTCTTGCCGGCGAGGTCCTTGACGTCCCAGGCAGCCCAGTTGAGCGCCTCTCCGTCCTTTCCGGTCGTGCTGCGCACCACTTGGCCGTCGACGAGGAGTTCGACGGCGGTGGGATCGGCGGAGCCGGCGGGGTGGTTGCCGCCGCCGACGAGGAAGTTGACGTAGTCCTTGTCGATGGTGAATTCCGGCGAGGTGAGGGTGCCGGTCGTGGAGTCGCCGTTCAGGTAGCTGTTGGCCAGGCCGCTGCCCAGGAATCCGGAGACTTCCTGCTGGTCGGGGAGGGTGCCGGTGGCCGGTGCCGAGCCGAAGGCGGCTCCGGTCGTCGTCCAGTCGCCGTAGCTGCCGCCTTCGAAGTCGGCCAGGACCGTCCCCGCGGGCGGGTCTCCCTGTTCCAGGAGTGTCCCGGGCTCGTGCGGGTGCCGTCCGCCTCCGACCTTGAAGTTCAGGTAGCGGCTGTCGACGCTGAACTCGGGCGAGGTGAGGATGCCGGTGGCCGCGTCACCTCCGTGGAAGCTGTTGGCGAGGCCCTTGCCGTCGAAGCCTTCGACGGTCCCCTGCCCGGCCACCGCACCGGTTGTCGGTCCGTCGCCGAACGCGGTGCCGGTGGCCGTCCACGCGCCGAAGTCGGTGTTCTCGAAGTCCTGCATCACCGTGCCGGTGGGCGGGGTGTAGGTGCCCTTGTCGTCGGCGGTGAACTTCTTGCCGTCGAAGTCGCCGACGAAGTACTGGGCAGCCGAACCGCCCGCGATGCCGCCGGGGTTGATGTTGACGACCAGGACCCATTTGATCTTCTTCTTGTCCCCGTCGACCGCGAGGGGGAACAGGTCGGGGCACTCCCACACGCCGCCCGTCGCGCCGGCCGGCCCGAACTCGCTGAGCGGCTTCCAGTCCTTGAGGTTCTTGGACGAGTAGAACCGCACCTTGTGCTCGGTGGACAACGACACGCTCATCAGCCAGCTCTTGGTCGGCTCGTACCACTGGACCTTGGGGTCGCGGAACTCCTTGGAGCCGATGTCGAGGACCGGGTTGCCCTGGTACTTGGTCCAGGTGCGGCCGCGGTCGGTGCTGTAGGCGAGCGACTGGGCCTGGATGCCCGTGCCCTTGTCGAAGCTGGTGTAGATCGCCACCATGGGCGGGTTCTTCTTGCTGCCGAAGCCGGTGGTGTTGTTCCGGTCGACGACCGCGCTGCCGGAGAACACCATCTCCTTGTCGTCGTGCGACAGGGCGAGCGGCAGCTCCTTCCAGTGGACGAGGTCCTTGCTCACCGCGTGCCCCCAGGACATGTCGCCCCACGAGTTGCCGCCCGGGTTGTACTGGTAGAAGAGGTGATACTCGCCCTTGTAGTACACGAGACCGTTGGGGTCGTTCATCCAGTTCTTCTCCGGAGTGAAGTGGAACTGGGGCCGGTAGGTCTCGGAGTACGGCGGGGCGTCGGCAGCGACGGCCTGAGGGGCCGGCGGCGCTGCGGACAGGGCGCAGACGGTCGCCACCGCCGCGATCATCCGTATACGGGCATGCCGGGATACACGTCCTGAGCTCATGGTGTCTCCTGTGCTGCGGCCGTCCGCGCGGCGGAGCTTGATGCCCGAGCGGAACCTACCGAAAAGTGACGCCTTCTCGGCGCCGTCGTCCACAACGCCGAGCAGAAATGTCATCGTTGACTTGTGTCATCGATGACATCGAGTGGCCCGATGATGGACGCCATCCGGTCGGCACGTCAACGGTTCGGCCGGGACGTCCGCTGCGCGACTCGCCTGTCCGTCATGCGCGATCGGCCGTGGCGAGCTGCTCCAACTGGCTCCGCCACGGGGGGTTGGGACCGGAAACCGAGCAGGTCAGAGCAGCGACCCGGGTGGCGAACCGGCAGGCTTCCGCGACGTCGTCGAGCCGGAGTTCCGCCAGCCGGCCACCGAGCAGGCCGCGGGCACCCAGGTGGTGCAGCAGCCCGGCCGTGAAGGAGTCCCCCGCCCCGACCGTGTCGGCGACGCTCGTCGGCACGGCGGGCACCTGTGTCCGTTCGCCGTCGAGCGAGGCCAGGGCGCCGTCGGCGCCTCGTGTGATCACCACGAGGCGCGCCCCGGCGGCGTGCCAGATGTCGCACGCCTCCTGGGGCGGCGTGCCCGGCAGCAGGAGTTCCAGGTCGTCCTCGCTCAGCCGCAGCACGTCGGCGAGGCCGCACCAGTGCGCCAGCCGGGCACGGTAGACGTCGGGGTGCACCAGCAGCGGCCGGACATTGGGGTCGATGCTGACGGTCGCGTGAGGGGCTGCCGCCGCCAGGAACTCCTCCACCACCACCGCTCCGGGTTCCTGAACCAGGGCCAGGGATCCGGTGTGCACGCAGGCGGTCCCGGACAGATCCACCCGCGCCAGTTCCTCGGCCGTCCACTGCCAGTCGGCCGTGTTCTGCGCGTGGAAGGAGAACGCCGCCTGCCCCTGGGCGTCCAGTTCCGCCACGGCCAGCGTGCTGGGTTCCGCGGCCGGGACGGCGCTCGACAGGTCCACTCCCGATGTCTCCAGGTGGGCGCGGAACAGACGCCCGAACACATCGCCCGACAACCGCGCGAGGAAGCGGGCCGGGGTGCCGAGCCGGGCCAGGGCCACTGCCGTGTTCGCAGGTCCGCCGCCGGGCAGCACCCGCAGGGCGAGTTCGTTCGAGGCACTTGCGGGTTCGGCGAACGCGTCCGCGACGCACTCTCCCAGGACGGTGATCTGACGCGGGCTCATGGGCTGCTCTTCTCTGACGGACGTACGGGCACACCGGGCGTCGTGGTGCGGCTGCCGGACTGCCACGGAAGGGGCGGCCGCGAGCGTTGTCGATTTGTGACGCGTGCAAGGCATTGACGTGTCCGGGAGACGGAGTCCATCATCCTCGCCATGCAGTGTCAACGATGACATAAGTCAACGATGACACTCCGGGTGGCTTGCTCTGACATCAACCACGTGCCGCTCGCCATACCTCAGGAGTCGATCATGCCTCGCACCACTCGTCTGTCCTCCTCCCTCCTCAGAGCGGCCGCCGTCGCCGGCGTCGCGGCCCTCACCCTGACGGCCTGCGGCTCCGGCTCCGGTTCCGGGTCGGGCTCTTCCAGCTCCGGTTCGGGCGACGTCAAGGTCGGCCTGATCACCAAGACCGACACCAACCCGTTCTTCGTGAAGATGAAGGAGGGCGCGGAGAAGGCCGCGAAGGCCGAGGGCGTGCAGCTCATGACCGCGGCGGGCAAGTTCGACGGCGACAACGCCGGTCAGGTCACGGCCGTCGAGAACATGGTCGCCTCCGGCGTGAAGGGCATCCTGATCACCCCGAGCGACTCCAAGGCGATCGTGCCCGCGATCGAGAAGGCCAAGGCCAAGGGCGTCCTGGTCATCGCCCTGGACACCCCGACCGAGCCGCAGAGCGCGGTCGACGCCCTCTTCGCCACCGACAACCTCAAGGCCGGCGAGCTGATCGGCGAGTACGCCAAGGCCGCGATGAAGGGCAAGACGGCGAAGATCGCCGCCCTCGACCTCGCGCCGGGTGTGTCCGTCGGCGTTCAGCGCCACAACGGCTTCCTGAAGGGCTTCGGCGCCACCGACAAGGATGTCGCCTGTGCTCAGGACACCGGCGGCGACCAGTCCAAGGGCCAGACGGCGATGGAGAACTGTCTCCAGAAGGAGCCCGGCATCAACGTCGTCTACACGATCAACGAACCGGCGGCCCTGGGTGCGTACACCGCGCTGAAGGCCAAGGGCCGGGAGAAGGACGTCCTGATCGTCTCCGTGGACGGCGGCTGCACCGGCACCCAGGCGGTCAAGGACGGCAAGATCGCCGCGACCTCGCAGCAGTACCCGCTGAAGATGGCCGCCGAAGGCGTCAAGGCCGTCGTGACGTACGCCAAGGACGGGAAGAAGGCGTCCGGTTACACCGACACGGGCGTCACCCTGATCACCGACAAGGCGCAGGACGGAGTCACCTCCAAGGACACCGCCTACGGCCTGGAGAACTGCTGGGGCTGAGCCGCCCCCGACGACCGTACGCCCCTAACCCGGGCGGTCGGCCCCCTCCTCCCCGGCCGGGGGACGGCCGCCCTCTCGTTCCCTTGTCCTCCGGCAAGGAGAGACACGGACTTCTGTCTTCCGACAAGGACTTCGCATGACCGCCACGTCCACGCCCCCGAGCACGTCCTCGCCGTACGCCGGGCTCAATGCGCCGACCACGGCCCGCAGGCTGCTCACGGCACCGACCACCGGCCCGCTGGTAGCGCTCCTCCTGGCCTGCGCCTTCTTCTCGTTCTCCACCGACCAGTTCCTGACCGGCGGCAACTTCTCGCTGATCGTGCAGCAGGTCATGGTCGTCGGTACCCTCGCCATCGGTCAGACCCTGATCATCCTCACTGCGGGCATCGACCTGTCGTGCGGCGCCGTGATGGCGTTCGGCAGCATCGTGATCGCCAAGTCGGCCGCCGAGGGCTCCCTGCCACCGCTCGCCGCCATCGCCCTGGGCATCGCCGTCTGCGGCGGCTTCGGCATGCTCAACGGGGCACTGGTGAAGAAGATCCCGCTGCCGCCGTTCATCGTCACCCTGGGCATGCTCAACGTGGCGTTCGCGCTGACGCACATCTACTCCGAGGAGCAGACGGTCAGCAACCTGCCCGGCCCGCTGACGGCTCTCGGGGAGACCTTCCCGCTCGGCAAGACCGACATCACCTACGGCTCGCTGGTCACCATCGCTCTGTTTCTCCTCCTGGCCTACGCGCTGAGCAGCACCGGCTGGGGCCGGCACGTCTACGCCCTGGGCAACAGCCCGGAAGCGGCGCGGCTGAACGGCATCCGCACCTCCCGCCTGACCATCGGCGTCTACACCGCGGCGGGTGTCCTCTACGGCATCGCCGCCCTGCTCCTCATCTCCCGCACGGGTGTCGGCGACCCGCAGGCCGGGCAGACCGACAACCTCGACAGCATCACCGCCGTGGTCCTCGGCGGCACCAGCCTCTTCGGCGGACGCGGGTCGGTGCTGGGCACCTTCATCGGCGTCCTCATCGTCGGTGTGTTCCGCAACGGCCTGCAGTTGATGGGCGTCGCCTCCATCTACCAGACCCTGATCACCGGCGTCCTGGTGATCCTCGCGGTGACCGTCGACCAGATCTCCCGGAAGAAGGCCCGATGACCACCACCACTGAGACCCCCGTTCTGCAGGCTCGCGGTCTGGTCAAGCGCTACGGCCACGTCACCGCCATCGACGGCGCCGACTTCGACCTGATGCCCGGCGAGGTCCTCGCCGTCATCGGCGACAACGGAGCCGGCAAGACCAGCCTGATCAAGGCGCTCACCGGCGCGCTGGTCCCGGACGAGGGCGAGATACGCCTCAACGGCAAGCCGATCCAGTTCTCCGGGCCGCCGAGCGCACGCGCCCACGGCATCGAGACGGTCTATCAGGACCTCGCCGTGGCCGCCTCCATGGACATCGCGTCGAACATGTTCCTGGGGCGTGAGCTCCGCCGCCCCGGCGTCCTCGGCAGTGTCTTCCGCATGCTGGACAAGAAGCGCATGCGCCAGGAGGCCGCCGAGCACATGGCCGACCTGAAGATCGGCCTGCGCTCGCTGACGCAGTCGGTCGAGACGCTCTCCGGGGGGCAGCGGCAGGCCGTCGCGGTCGCCCGTTCCGTCGCCTGGGCGCGCAGTGTCGTCGTCATGGACGAACCGACCGCCGCCCTCGGCGTCAAGGAGTCCGGTCAGGTCCTCGACCTCATCCGCCGGGTCCGGGACAAGGGCATGCCGGTCGTGCTGATCAGCCACAACATGCCGCACGTCTTCGAGATCGCCGACCGGATCCACGTCCACCGCCTCGGCCGTCGCGCTGCCGTGATCAAGCCCTCCGACTACTCCATGGCGGAGGTCGTGGCCATCATGACCGGCGCACTCACCGTCGATGCGGCCGGAGGTACTGTCGTAGCCGATTCCGAAGCGGCGAAGGCCGCGGGAGTCCAGGCCAACTGAAGCACTCACAGGTTCCGGCCGAGGCCGCGGCCGGGACCGACGAGCACAGGAGACTGTTTCCTCCATGGCAGCGAACCGCCGCCCGACCCTGGCAGACGTCGCCCGAGAAGTGGGTGTCAGCGCCAAGACCGTCTCCCGCGTCCTCAACGAGGACGGCCCCGCCTCGGCCGAGACCAGGGAACAGGTTCTCGCCGCGGTGGCCAAGCTCGGTTTCCAGCCGAACCTCATGGCCCGCAACATCCGAGTGGGCGGGCCCGACACCACCATCGGACTGGTCATCCCCGACCTGGCCAACCCCTTCTTCGGAGCCGTGGCCAGGAGCATCGAGGACACGGTCCGCGACCGCGGCCTGACCCTGCTCATGGGCTCCTCCGCGGACGATCCCGACCGCGAGCGGTCGTTGACGGACAAGTTCCTCGCCCGCCGCGTCAGCGTCCTGATGGTCGTGCCGTCCGTCGGCGCCGACCACTCCCACCTCAAGACCCACCGCGCCGCGGGACTGCCGGTCGTCTTCATCGACCGCCCGGGGGCGGGCCTGGCCACGGACAGCGTCGTCAGCTCCAACCGTGACGGCTCCCACGAGGGCGTCGCCCACCTGATCGCCCACGGACACCGGCGCATCGGCTTCATCGGCGACCTGCCCACCAAGCTCTACACCCGTCGCGAGCGCCTCGCCGGCTACCGCTCGGCCCTGCAGGAAGCCGACCTCCCCTACGACCGCTCGCTCGTCGCCAGCGCACACGACCAGCAAGGGGCAGAGGCCGCGACCTCGAAGCTGCTCGACCTGGTCGACCCGCCCACGGCCCTCTTCGCCGGCAACAACATCATGGCGCTGGGCATAGTCGCCGAACTCGCCCGCAGCAAGCGCAAGGACGTGGCCGTCGTCGCCTTCGACGACATCTCGCTCGCCGAGGCACTCGAACCGGCCCTGACCGTCGTCGCCCAGGACCCCGAGGAAATCGGCAGAACCGTGGCGACCACTGCCCTGACCCGCCTCGACGGCGACCGCTCCCGTGCTCGCACCATCACCGTGCCCACCCGATTGATCGTCCGCGGCTCGGGCGAACAACCCGCGGCCGGCACGCGGGAGACCTGACCGGATCACGGAAGTCCCTCTACTCCTCAGCCTCGTTCGCGAACTGCAGAGAGATGCGGCGAAGGACGTCCGCGGCAGAGACGTCGGTGCGCCCTTCGTCATGGGCTTCGGCGAGTTGCACAAAGGCGAAGGAGAAGCAGTTGGCGATGCTCACGAGGGTGGGCCCCAGCTCCTCGGCGACGAGATCCGCGGCCGCGCGGCCGCCGGCATCCGCAGGAAGGTGGATCTGCGGCAGGGTCTCTGCCAGAAGCGCGGAGACAGCCCCGGTCAGCGCGACCTGCCCATCCGGGTTCTCGCGGACCTGCCGCCGCATCTCAAGCGCCTCAGTGAGCATCCCGACGACCTTCTGCATGATCTCTCGCTGCTCCATGGGCGCAGCCTAGACGTGCTGATGCCAGGGCGAGCTGCCGTCCTCCCTCCCCGTGCCGGGGCTGCCGGGCGATGGCTGCCCCTGTCTCCCGGCTGCCCGCAGCCTGATCGCGGTCCCGGAACCGGTCGGTGGGCGGCGCGTCCGTCCGGGTCAGCGGTGCTCGGGGTTGTCCGCCCCCGGGCGGCAGCCCGCGTCCCACTCCGAGCGCTGATTGCCGTGGGCGGGAACACCTCCGGCGCGCTTCAGCAGAGCCGCAACGTGCATCAGGTTCCAGGTCATGAAACTCGTGTTGCGGTTGGTGAAGTCGTTCTCCGGGCCGCCCGAACCCGCGTCGAGATACGACGGCCCGGGGCCGGCGGCCCCGATCCAGCCCGCGTCCGCCTGGGGCGGGATCGTGTAGCCGAGGTGCTGGAGGCTGTAGAGGAGGTTCATGGCGCAGTGCTTCACACCGTCCTCGTTGCCGGTGATCAGGCAGCCTCCGACGCGACCGTAGTAGGCGTACTGGCCCTGGGAGTTCAGCAGGGAGGAGCACGCGTAGAGGCGCTCTACGACCTGCTTGGTCACCGAGCTGTTGTCGCCCAGCCAGATCGGGCCGGCCAGGACGAGGACGTCCGCCGCCATCACCTTCTCGTACAAGTCCGGCCAGGCGTCGGTGGCGAAGCCGTGCTGGGTCATGTCCGGGTGGACGCCGGGCGCGATGTCGTGGTCGACGGCGCGGATCAGGTCCGTGGTCACACCTGCGCCGTCCATGATGGCCCGGCTCTTGTCGATCAGCCCCTGGGTGTGGCTGCGCTGCGGGGACGGCTTGAGGGTGCAGTTGATGTAGAGCGCGGTCAGGTCGTCGTAGTGGTGCACGGCACCGGTGGGAGAGGCGGGCTGCGCTGCCATGGCGGACTCCGGGGAGGAGAACGGACAGGTCAAAGACCGGGGGAAGGGCGGCTCGCCGAGCGGCCCCCGGCGGCAGCGTCTCGCGGAACTCGCGCGATGTCCCGCTGCGACCCACCTGCGGACGCCGATTTCCCCCCGCCGCCTTCCGACCGCTCGCCAAAGATCCTGGAGGCGGCAGCGGGGCCCCGGGGTGCGGCCGGACGAGGACGAGGCAGCAGGACACCGCCACGTGCCGGGCCACCGGCCCCATCCGAAGGGCCGGTCGATGGCAAGCCCCGCGGCAAGGAAGACCCGACCTACGTGGCGCGCCGGAACGCACCGCCCTCGTGCCACGGCATTCCCGGTGACGGTGCGACCCCTGTGCGTGAAACGCGGCTTGCCGACCCTGCGCGCCGTGGTTGCTCGCAGGGCACCGGCGATGACCGAGGGTGGACTCAACCGCCGGACGTCTGCCCCCGGCGCGGCATCTGGGGCGACTTCGCGGCCTCGGCCTCCGCCTTGGCGTCGCTCACCGCGGCGGCGGCCTGTTTCCCGGCCTCGTCAGCAGCCGCGGCGGCGTCGAGTGAAGCCGTCCGACCCGCATCGAGCTCCGGAGCCCGGCCTTCGTCCGACGTGTGATCAGCGCCGGCGCCGGCCGCTTCCTCAGGTTGCGCGGTTGTGTGAGGACCCGCCGCCGGCTGATCACCGAACGCGCGGGTGACGGTCCGGACTGCCTCGGTCAGCTCCCCCGGGATCACCCAGAACGTGTTGTTGTCGCTGCTCGCCAAGTGCGGCAGCGTCTCGAGGTACTTGTAGGCCAGGATCTTCGGGTCGGCATTGTTGCGATGGACGGCCTGGAAGACGAGCTCCACCGCCTTGGCCTCACCGTCCGCCCGAAGGATCATGGCCTGTTGGGTGCCCTGCGCCTCCAGGATGTCCTTCTGCTTCGTGCCTTCCGCGGTGAGGATCTTGGCTTGCCGCTCCCCTTCGGCGTGCAGGATGGCCGCGCGCTTGTCACGCTCGGCCCGCATCTGCTTCTCCATCGCTTCCTTGATGGTGTGCGGTGGATCGATGGCCTTGATCTCGACGCGGTTGACCCGGATGCCCCACTTGCCGGTGGCGTCGTCGAGGACGGCGCGCAGCCGGGAGTTGATCTCCTCGCGCGAGGTGAGCGTCTCCTCCAGGTCCATGCTGCCGATGACGTTCCGGAGCGTGGTCACCGTGAGCTGATCGATCGCGTGCAGGTAGTCGGCGACCTCGTAGGCCGCTGCCCGGGGGTCGGTGATCTGGTAGTAGAGCACGGTGTCGATGTTCACCACGAGGTTGTCCTCGGTGATCACCGGCCTGGGATCGGACGAATAGACCTGCTCGCGCACGTCGAGTTTGGTGTTGATGCGGTCCGCCACCGGGACGACCAGGTTCAGCCCGGGTTGCAGCGTCCGGCGGTATCGGCCGAACCGCTCGATGTTGTACCGGCGCGCCTGCGGGACGATCCGCACGGTGGAGGCCACGAGGAAGACGACAACAAGGGCCGCCACAAGAATGGGGATGACAACTGGATCCACAGTGCCTCCATTGCCGTGTGTTCAGCCGTTCAAGGAAGGAGTTCGCGGGGGTAGACGATGGCCGTGGCGCCTTCGATCTCCATGACGTCCACCCACGCTCCCACCGGGATCACGTGGCTCTCGTCGAGGGCGCGGGCGGACCATTCCTCACCGGAGAGTTTGATCAGGCCGCGGGTCGCGGTGACCTCCTGCTTGACCTCGGCCCGCTTGCCGATCAGCGCATCACTGCCCTCGAGGGTGAGGGGCTGCTGTGCCATATGGCGCCGCGCGACAGGACGGACGATGACGAGGCCCGCTGCCGCCGCTGCGCCCAGGGCCAGGAGCTGGCCGAGAAGGCCGATGCCCACACCAGCGACTACGGCGGCAACCAACGCGGCGCCCGCCAGCAACCCGAAGACCAGTGTCAGGGTGAAGAACTCCGCGGCACCCAGTGCCGCGGCGGCGAGCAGCCATACGAACCACGGCATCGCATCGCCCTCCTTCTGGGGCCTTCTCCACCAAGCTACCGCCCGGAAGGCCGGGCAGACAGGGCACCGGAGGTGCGGGCAGCTGAGCGCCCCAGCTGAAGCTGCGGCGCTGAGGCCTTTCCTCGCCCCCGGTCCCGACCTACGGCGGGCCTGGTTCCGGCGTCCGGGCGCGGGGGCCGCACCGGGCCGGCAGGCGGCAGGCGGCAGGCGGCAGGCGGCAGGCGGCAGGCGGCAGGCGATCCGTAGTACGGGAACCGGACAATGTAGCTCCCTGCCCCCCCCCCCGAAGCGGGCCCGCTTTCTCACCCTCGCCCGTCGACGACCCCGGATTCCCAGGCCCAAGCGGCGATCTCCACACGGTTGCGGGCTGAGAGCTTGATCTGCACGTTGGAGAGATGCGTCTTCACCGTGCCGACCGTGATGGTCAGTTCGGTGGCGATCTCGGCGTTGGTCAGCCCTCTGGCCACCAGGCGCACCAGGTCGTTCTCCCGCGCGGAGAGTACGGTGTGCGGTTCCCGGCGGGCGGGCACGGCGCTGTTGAGGCGCCGCAACAGCCGGACGGTGATGGCCGGGCTCACCAGCGCCTCGCCGGAGGCGGCCGCCCTGATGGCCTCGACGAGGAGGGCGGGGCCCGAGTCCTTGATCAGGAATCCGGAGGCGCCTTCGCCCAGAGCGCGCTGGACGTACTCGTCGTCGTCGAACGTCGTCACCACCACGACCTTCGGCGGATTCACGGTGCCGGGGCGGGTCAGTCTGCGCAGTGCCTCCAGCCCGTCCATGCGGGGCATGCGGATGTCCATCAGCACCACGTCGGGCCGGTGGCGCTCGGCGAGTTCCACCGCGTGCACCCCGTCCGTGGCCTCCCCGACGACCTCGATGTCGTCCTCCGCGGCGAGGATCATCGCGAATCCGGCGCGGACCATGGCCTGGTCGTCGGCGATCAGCACACGGATCGTCATGACGCCGCCGCCTTCGCCGGGGAGGCGGCCGGGGACACGGGGAGGGTCGCCTCGACGCCCCAGCCGCCGGCTGTCACCGGGCCCGCCTGGACGTCTCCGCCGATCAGGCCCACCCGCTCGGCCAGGCCCTTCAGCCCGAAGCCGCTCTGGGAAACGTGGCGCGGCCGTCCGTCGTCGCTGACCCGCACGGTGAGCCGGTCTCCCGAGCGGTCCACACGCACCCGCACCTCGGTGCACCCGTGGGCGTGTTTGCGTACGTTGGTGAGGGCCTCCATCACCACCCGGTGGGCGGTGGTGGACACCTCGACCGGCAGGTCGTCGAAGGTCCCTTCCAGTTCGAGCCGGGCCCGAGCGCCACCGACGGCGGAGAACTCCTCGACGAGCGTACGCACTTCACCGATGCCCGCCAGCGGCGTCAGTGTCACTTCGCCGTCGGCGTCACGCAGCATCCCCACCATGTGCCGCATCGAGGTCAGTGCCTCCGAGCCCGCCTGTTCGATCCGCTGCAGCGCGGGCGGTACGAGTTCGGGCCGTCGGCCGGCGATCGCCTGGGCCCCCTGCGCCTGCACGACGATGCCGGTCACGTGGTGGGCGACGAAGTCGTGCAGGTCCCTGGCGAACTCTGTCCGCTGCTCCAGGCGGAGGGCCGCCGCTTGGCGCCGCCGGTCCACCAGGAGCAGGCGCATGCCGAGACCGATGCCCAGCGCCGTGACCGCTGCCAGGGCGAAGAGCAGCGCCATGATGATGGTGGACTGCCGCACCGAGACCGACACCGGCCGCAGCACGATCGCCATGCCCAGCAGAGGGACGGCGAGCCCCACCCACGACGGCTTCCCTCGTCGGGCGACAAGCAGCAGGAGCCACACGAGCGCCGCCGGCTCGGCGAATCCCAACGACTGCGAGCTGCCCACCATTTCCAGGTGTATCCAGACCGAGAGGCACAACGACCCGACCGCGCCCACGCAGGCGGCCACCGGCAGCGCCCGGCGGTCGAGCCGGGGTGAGACGACGGCGAGAGCGACGATCAGCAGGGCGCCGATCAGCTTGGCGGGGCCGCGGTACTGGATCCAGTAGAGGCCGCCCGCCCAGTCGAGCACGACGAGGCCGGCCAGGGCCCCGCCGAGCAGCATCCACGCCGTGACGGGCAGGGCCTCCGAATGTCCCGTCTCCCTTGTGACCGTGGGTGTGGGCGCTTCCTTCGCCGCCTGCACCATCTCTCACCGTCCCTCCGGCGGACCGGCCGAAAGTCGGAGCCGGCCTCGCATGATCTGTCTTTCGCCCGATCCGCCGCGAGACGCCGCGGAGGAGAGTCGTGGTCACCGGGCGGCGTTCGCCATTCATCACGCAAGGACCACGTCATGATCACGGCCGACATCACCTTAGTGGGGAGCCCCAAAGGGGCCGGAGCCCGCGTAGGCGACTTCCCGGCAGTGGTCGACCGTACGCCGCCGGCCCTCTCCCCCACACGCACAGGGCCGGCCCTCCTCCCACACGCACAGGAGCCACACATGGACCACCCAGGGACGCATCGCGGAAACGGAACGGGCTTCGCACCCCCCGCCGGCGAATCGGCGATCGAGGCCCATGGGCTCGGCAAGCAGTACCGGCGCGGCTGGGCATTGCGGGACGTTTCCTTCCGGCTGCCGGCCGGGCGGGTCTGCGGCCTCGTCGGCCCCAACGGCGCAGGCAAGAGCACCCTGATGGGACTGGCGACCAACATGATCCGGCCGACGACCGGCGACCTGCGGGTGTTCGGCGCGGTACCGGGGTCGACGGAGTCGGTCCTGCGCACCGCGTTCCTCACCCAGGAGAAGCCGCTGTTCCGGCGTTTCACCGTGGCCGAGACCCTGCGCCTCGGCCGTGAGCTCAACCCCCAGTGGGACCAGGAGGTCGCCGAGGGCATCGTCCAAGCGGGCCGGGTGCCGCTGAAGGCGAAGATCGGCACGCTGTCCGGCGGGCAGCGCACCCGCGTCGCCTTCGCCCTGGCATTCGGGAAGCGCCCCGACCTGCTCATCCTCGACGAGCCGATGTCCGATCTGGACCCGCTGGTGCGCCGCGAACTCATGGCCGTGCTGAGGGCGGAGGCCGCCGAGCACGGCACCACGGTCCTGGTGTCCTCGCACATGCTCGCCGAGCTGGAGTACATCTGCGACTACCTCCTCGTCGTCGCGAACGGAGGTCTGCGTCTCGCGGGCGAGGTGAACGAACTGCGCGCCGCACACGCCCTGCTCGACATCCCCGGGGGCGGCTCGTTGCCCACCGTCGCACCCCACACCGTCATCGAGCCCCACCGCGGCGAGGGCCGGCCGGGCGTCCTGGTGCGGCTGGGCGCTCCGATCACGTCCGGCGGGCCGGTCACGCCTCCCACCCTGGAAGAGCTGCTGCTCGCCTATCTGCGTTCACCCGACGCGCCTTCGCTGATCGCCCCCAGCGCCCGCGTCGGCGACATCCACGACATCATCACCCGCGACCGGCAGAAGGCTGTGACCGCATGACCACGCTCACTCACGACCCGGCCCGCACGGCGCCCGCCGGGCGCCCGCAGAACGCGCCGGGCTCCCGGCAGGCCGCCCCGCGACTCGGCGGTACCGCCTGGCTCGTCTGGCGCCAGCACCGCGCCGCGTTCTGGACCCTCATCGCCCTCACCCTCCTGAGCGTGGTCGTGATGGTCTTTCTGCGCGGGCAGGTGGTGGACTACCTGGACGCGCACCCGCAGAAGTCCGGCGGCCTGCCGCCCGATTTCGAGACGTACACGTCCCGCCTGTTCAGTTTCGGCGGATACCTGGGCTTCGTCCCTCTCCTCACGGGTGTCCTGCTCGGTGCCCCGCTCATCGCGGGCGACCTGGAATCCGGCACCGCCAAGCTGGTGACCTCGCAGTCCGTCAGCCGGCTGCGCTGGCTCACCATGAAGCTCGCCATGCCCGCCGCGCTGATCGCACTGTCCACCGTCGTACTCGCCGCCGTCTTCAACTGGTGGTGGAGCCCGGTCAAGGGGCGGTCCGACACGCTGGAGTGGACCAGCGGCGCGTTCTTCGACGTCACCTCGGTGATGCCGGTGGCCTACGCCCTGCTGACGTTCGCCGTGGGCGCGGCGGTCGGCATGGTCCTGCGCCGCACGCTGGTGTCGATGGTGGTCACGCTCGGCGTCGTCGTGGCGATCGGGGTCGTCTGGGACCGGTTCCGGCTGAGCCTGGGGCACATCATGTCGGTCGGCACCGACAAGGGAGTAGGACCCGGCGCCGCGCGGCCGGAGCTGCCCGCCGGGGCGGTGCAGCAGGGAGAGGGCACCTACTTCCTCACCAGCTCCGGAGCCCGTCTCGACTGGACCACCTGCCTCGACAAGGTCGACAACGACCGGGCGCACACCGCCTGCCTGGAGTCCAAGGACGTCATCGGCTGGTCCATGGACTACCTCCCCATCTCCCAGATGCACACGATGCAGTGGCTCGGAGCGGGCATCATGCTCGCCGTCGCCGCAGCCATCGTCACCTTCATCATCGTCTGGGGCCGCAAGCGCCTGCTGTGACGTCCCGGCAGGGAAGAAG
>NZ_JBHUQX010000001.1:0-82285 GCF_042674225.1 Streptomyces sp. NPDC056948 | reverse complement strand
CCGCCGAGGCGGTCCCCATGGCGGCCGGCACGGCCAGCAACGCGCCCGCGGCGGCCATCACCAGCGCGGAGCGAAGTCGAGTCATCAGGTGTCCTTTCCCCCAGTTCGCGACGGCGGCCCGATCCGCCGCCGCACGGCGACGACACTAAGCGTGATCGTGTGAACACGGAGAGCGTCCAAGGCGTATTTCATGCTCCGGGGTGAAATGTGCGCGTCAAACCCGCTCCGGCAGAACGTCCTGATTCATCCGACAGGCTATTCGGCCGTGGCCAACGCCCGTTCCACGCCCGGCTCTTGGGGCCCGAGGAACCGGGGATCCGGCCGGAACGCCGCGTCCAGCGCCGCCTTCCCGGCGGCGAAGATCTCCCGGGCGCCGCCGTAATACCAAGTGGCGTCATGCACCGCGTCCACCCCGACCCCGTACGACTCGACCCCCGCCGCCCGGCACAGCGCCACCGCCCGCCGGATGTGGAAGCCCTGGCTGATCAGCACGGCCTCGTCCACACCGAAGATCTTCTTCGCGCGCACGCAGGAGTCCCATGTGTCGAACCCGGCGTAGTCGCTGACGATCCGCCCGTCGGGCACCCCGTGCCGCGTCAGATACACGCGCATCGCGTCCGGCTCGTCGTAGTCCTCGCGGCTGTTGTCCCCCGTGACGAGCACCACCTCGACCCGCCCCTTCCGGTACAGCTCCGCCGCCGCGTCCAGCCGGTGCGCGAGGTACGGCGAGGGCTCCCCGTCCCACAGCCCCGCCCCGAACACCACGGCCACATCGGTACGGGGCACGTCCGCCGCCGTCCGCAGCCGGTCACCCGCCACCGTGTACATCCAGGTCGCCGGAAGCAGCCCGAGCACACACCCGGCCATCACGGCCTGCACCAGCCGTCGCTGCCCCCGGCGGGTACGCGGCAGCCTCGGTCTGCGGAACTTCGGAGCACGCATCGGACAGGTCCCTCCCCAGGTCGGTCTGACATTCGAGGACGTCCGATCGGCCCGTCCGGTTCACCGCGCGGCACGTGACCAGCTTCACGCGAAACCCCGAATCCCCAGGTCAAGGGCGCTCACACCGGCCATGACCCCCATGGTGAACCGCCGGAAAACACCCGTGACCCCCACGCAACGGGGAGGCAACGTGGTGCCGCGACCATCGGTACATGCCCAGCAAGCTCAGCCTCGTCCCGCCGACCGCGGCCCGCCGCCCGGTCCCGCCCGCCCTCGTCGTCGTGGCGCACGGCAGCCGCGACCCGCGCGCGCTGAGCACGGTCCGCGCCCTCCTCGACCGGGTCCGCGCCCTGCGCCCCGGTCTGCCGGTGCACCTCGGGCACATCGAACTGAACGCCCCCCTGCTCCCCGACACGCTCGCCGCCCTCGGGGACACGGAAGCGGTCCTCGTCCCCCTCCTCCTCAGCCGCGGCTACCACGTCAAGCAGGACATCCCCGAGATAGCCGCGGCGGCCCGGGCCCGCACCCGGTTGGCGGCCCCCCTGGGCCCGCACCCCCTCCTGGTGGACGCCCTCCAGTCCCGTCTGACGGAGGCCGGCTGGGGCCGGACGCCCCGCAGCGGCAGCGCGGTCGTCCTCGCGGCAGCGGGCTCCCGCGACCCGGACGCGAAGAGGGACACCGCCCGCACGGCCCACCTCCTGGCGGCCCGCCTGGGCGTCCCCGTCCTCCCCGCCTACGCCTCGGCCGCGACCCCCACGGTCCACTCGGCCGTCCGCACCCTCCTCGCCAGGGGCCGCCGCCACATAGCCCTCTCCTCCTACTTCACGGCCCCCGGCCGCTTCGCCACGGAGACCACCCAAGCGGCCCCCTGGATCGCGGCATCCCCCCTGGGCACCCACCCGTCCATGGCCGACCTCCTCCTCCACCGCTACGACGAGGCGCTGGCAGCCTCGCCCGCCGTACCGGAACTGGCCTCGGCCTGAGACGTCGGTGTGTACTGGTGTCCTGCCCTGGCGGGGGGCCAGGAGAGGGGCGTGCGAGGGCGCGTCGAGCGGGCGAGGAGAAGCGTGCTGATCGAGACGGTGTTCCGGAGTGAGGACCTGCCGGCGGTGGACCGGTTCGACTGCTGGCGCGAATTAGTCGGCCAGACGCATGCTCCGCTGGAATTGCGCAGTGACCACCGGGCGGATTTCCGGGCTTCACAACGTGTGCTGGACCTCGGTGTCGTACTGGTGTGGCCGACACGTTTCCAGCCGGTGTGCTTCCGGCGGACGCCGAAGCTGATCCGGCAGTCCGATCCCGAGGGACTGCACGTCTCGCTGCCGCTGAGCGGGGCGCTGCGTACGGTCCGGGGCGAGGAGGAGACGGTGTACGGCCCGGACGACCTGTGCGTCGTCGACACCTCGCGACCCGTCGACGTTCATGGGGGTGACGACTCACAACCCCACACCGGGGTGGGAGTGGAGGTCCCCAAAGCGCTGCTGTCGCTGCCCCACCGCACACTCGACCGGGTGGCCGGGCTGCGGCTGTCGGCGAGCGAGGGGTTCGGTTCCCTGCTGGCACAGTTGCTCACCCAATTGGCGGAACGCACTGATTCCTATCGGCCCGCCGACGCGCCACGGCTCGGGGCCGTGGTGGTGGACCTGCTGTCCGCGCTGTTCGCCCACGCCCTCGAAGCGGAGGACTCGCTCTCACCGGAAACGCGCAGGCAGTCCCTCGTCCTCCGTATCCGGGCCTTCGTCCAGCAGCGCCTGCACGACCCGCGGCTGACACCGAGCGCCGTCGCCGCCGCGCACCACATCTCCACCAGCTACCTGCACCGCCTCTTCCAGCAGGAAGGCGAAACGGTCGCGGCCTGGATCCGCGGCCAGCGCCTGGAACGTGCGCGCCGCGCCCTCGCGGATCCCGCGATGAACGCCACCCCCATCCAGACCATCGGCGCCCGCTGCGGCTTCCCCCGCGCATCCGACTTCACCCGCGCTTTCCGCACCGCCTACGGAATCCCGCCCAGGGAGTACCGCCACCAGTGCCTCGCGAGTAGGCGCATCGCCAAGTAAGTGTGCACTCAGCGCTAATGAAACCCATACTGCCGACGCCTATCGTGAAACGCATACGCCAGTGAGCGATGTATCGCGAAAGGAAATCGGATTCAGCATGGTAAGTCGCAACCGAACGGTCATGGGCGTCCTC
This sequence comes from Streptomyces sp. NPDC056948, assembly GCF_042674225.1. Taxonomy (NCBI): domain Bacteria; kingdom Bacillati; phylum Actinomycetota; class Actinomycetes; order Kitasatosporales; family Streptomycetaceae; genus Streptomyces; species Streptomyces sp. NPDC056948. The sequence continues at coordinate 79,153 of NZ_JBHUQX010000001.1, read as the reverse complement.
GCTTCGAGCGCCCTGCTGATTCTGGCGTTCGCTCCTCCAGCGCAGGCGGACGGCTCGGTAAAGACCCTTGCGTGGGGTGATCTGAAAGCGGGTGCCGGGCGTGCGCTCTTCAAGAGCAAGGGTGACCGTCTCACCGTCATCGACTATGCGGACGACGGTCGTAGTGTCTCGGTGTCCATCGGCGGCAAGGATTTTGCGTACTACGATCCGGATGGACTGTCGGGCCGTGAATTCAACCTCGACTTTCCAGAAGGCAAAAAGCTGGTGCTCGGCATCTGCCTGAAACACGGCAATCATTACGAGGACGGTACCTGCACCCGCACCACGGTCAGGGCATAGTCCGACGGTGGAACAGCCGCGCGCGGCACCTCAGATGTGCGGGGGTGTATCGATGCGCGGCTCTGCCGCGCTTACTGTCGTCACATGGACGGCACCGCACAACACCCCCCGGCCTACGACCCGACGTCAGTCGACCGCTGGGCCCAAGAGCCAGACAAACGCCCCGGCCGCACCGCCTTCCAACGCGACCGCGCCCGAGTCCTCCACTCCGCCGCCCTGCGACGCCTCGCCGGCAAAACCCAGGTCGTGACGCCCGGCACCATGGGCCCGGCCTGGGACGCCAGCCCCCGCACCCGCCTCACCCACTCCCTCGAATGCGCCCAGGTCGGCCGAGAGCTCGGCGCGGCCCTCGGCTGCGACCCGGACCTCGTGGAAGCCGCCTGCCTCTCCCATGACCTGGGCCACCCGCCCTTCGGGCACAACGGCGAACAGGCCCTCAACGAGTTCGCGGCCGACTGCGGCGGCTTCGAGGGCAACGCCCAGTCCCTCAGACTCCTCACCCGCATCGAGCCCAAACGGTTCACCCCGGACGGCTCCGTCGGCCTCAACCTCACCCGCGCCACCCTGGACGCCGCCACCAAGTACCCCTGGCCCCGAGGCGCCCACCCCACCGACCCGGACTCCCCGAAGTTCGGTGTCTACGAGGACGACCGCCCCGTCTTCGACTGGCTCCGCAAGGACGCCCCCGGCACCCGCACCTGCTTTGAGGCGCAGGTCATGGACTGGTCCGACGACGTGGCCTACTCGGTGCACGACGTGGAGGACGGCCTGCACGCCGGTCACATCGACCCGAACTGCCTGCACGCCGACCCCGAACGCCAGGACGTCTTCGAGGTCGCCTGCGGCCGCTACGTACCGTCCGACACCGATCCCGCGGAGCTCGCCGAGGCCCTGGACGGGCTCCTCGCCCAGGAGTGGTGGCCGCACGGCTACGACGGCACCGCCGTGGCGCAGGCCCGGCTGAAGGACGCCACCAGCCAGCTCATCGGCCGCTTCTGCCTGGCCGCCGAGGCCGCGACCCGCGCCGCGTACGGCGGCGGACGGCTCACCCGGTACGCCGCCGAGCTGGTCGTGCCGCGCCAGGCCCGTATGGAGTGCGCCGTCCTCAAGGCCGTCGCCGATCTCTACGTCATGCAGCGCGCCGAGCAGGAACGCCTGCGCGCCGACCAGCGGATCGTCGTGGCCGAACTGGCCGAGGCGCTCACCGCCCGCGCCCCGGACGGCCTGGACCCGCAGTTCCGCGCGCTGTTCGACCAGGCGCCGGACGACCGTGCCCGCAAGCGGGTGATCGTCGACCAGATCGCCTCCCTCACCGACACGTCGGCGCGTTCGCTTCACGCCCGTCTGACGGGGCAGGCATGAGACTGACGCGACGCTCGGGACCTGAGCACCCCCGAATGTGACCCTCCGTGGCCTGATCGGGTCACTCCCTCTTCCCGCATCACGCTCCGTGCGGGACGCTCGCAAGTGGCGACACCGGCTGTGTTCACTGGGGAGACACCCCCCAGACCCCCGTAGGAGGCATCAAGTGGTCGACGCGGATCAGACATTCGTCATCGTCGGAGGCGGACTGGCAGGCGCCAAGGCAGCCGAGACGCTCCGCACGGAGGGCTTCACCGGCCGCGTGATACTGATCTGCGACGAACGTGACCACCCCTACGAGCGCCCGCCCCTGTCCAAGGGCTACCTCCTCGGCAAGGAGGAACGCGACAGCGTCTTCGTGCACGAGCCCGCCTGGTACGCGCGCAACGACATCGAGCTGCACCTGGGCCACACCGTCGACGCGATCGACCGCACCGCCAAGACGGTCCGCTTCGGCGAGGACGGCACCGTCGTCCGTTACGACAAGCTGCTCCTGGCGACCGGCGCGGAGCCTCGCCGCCTCGACATCCCGGGCACGGACCTGGCGGGCGTGCACCACCTGCGCCGCCTCGCCCACGCCGAACGGCTCAAACACGTCCTGACCAACCTAGGCCGCGACAACGGCCACCTCGTGATCGCGGGCGCCGGCTGGATCGGCCTGGAGGTCGCGGCGGCGGCCCGCGAGTACGGCGCGGAGGTCACGGTCATCGAGCGCGGGCCGACCCCGCTGCACGGCGTCCTGGGCCCGGAGCTCGGCGGGCTCTTCGCCGAGCTGCACCGAGAACACGGCGTCCGCTTCCACTTCGGCGCCCGGCTCACCGAGATCGTCGGCCAGGACGGCATGGTCCTCGCGGCCCGCACCGACGACGGCGAGGAGCACCCGGCGCACGACGTCCTGGCCGCGATCGGCGCGGCCCCCCGCACCCACCTCGCGGAGGCGGCCGGCCTGGAGATCGCCGACCGTGCCCGGGGCGGCGGCATCGTCGTCGACCAGCGGCTGCGCACCTCCGACCCGGACATCTACGCGGCCGGCGACGTGGCCTCCTTCCACCACGCCCTCTTCGAGACCAGCCTGCGGGTGGAGCACTGGGCCAACGCGCTGAACGGGGGACCGGCTGCCGCCCGCTGCATGCTCGACCGCGGGGTGACGTACGACCGCGTGCCCTACTTCTTCTCCGACCAGTACGACCTGGGCATGGAGTACTCCGGCTGGGCGCCTCCGGGCACCTACGACCAGGTGGTGATCCGCGGGGACGCCGGCAAGCGCGAGTTCATCGCCTTCTGGGTGAAGGAGGGCCGGGTGCTGGCCGGGATGAACGTCAACGTGTGGGACGTCACAGACAAGATCCAGCACCTGATCCGCACCAAGGCCCAGGTGGAAACGGATTCGCTGGCGGACCCGCACGTGCCGCTGGACAGCCTCGCCTCATAGCCCTCAGGGCTGTCAGGACTGTCGGTGGGCCCCCGTAGAATTCACGCGTGGCTGGACGGATCAACGACGAGGACGTGAAGGCGGTACGGGACGCGGTCCCGATCGACGCCGTGGTGTCCGAGTACCTCCAGCTCCGCAACGCGGGCGGCGGAAACCTGAAGGGTCTCTGCCCGTTCCACGACGAGAAGTCACCGTCCTTCCAGGTCAGCCCCAGCAAGGGTCTGTTCCACTGCTTCGGCTGCCAGGAGGGCGGCGACACCATCACGTTCGTGATGAAGATCGACCACCTCTCCTTCTCGGAGGTGGTCGAGCGCCTGGCAGGCCAGGCGGGCATCACCCTGCGCTACGAGGAGGGCGGCTACAACCCCTCCCACCAGCGCGGCGAACGGATCCGCCTGGTCGAGGCCCACAAGATCGCGGCGGAGTGGTACGCGGAACAGCTCGCGACGTCCCCCGAGGCCGACACCGGCCGGGTCTTCCTCGCCGAGCGCGGTTTCGACCAGGCCGCCGCCGTGCACTTCGGCGTCGGCTACAGCCCCCAGGGCTGGGACCACCTCACGCGCTTCCTGCGCGGCAAGGGCTTCACCGACAAGGAGCTCCTCCTCTCCGGGCTCGCCCAAGAGGGCCGCCGCGGCCCCATCGACCGCTTCCGCGGCCGCCTGATGTGGCCTATCCGGGACATCGGCGGCGAGGTCGTCGGCTTCGGCGCCCGCAAGCTCTACGAGGCCGACAACGGCCCCAAGTACCTCAACACGCCCGACACGGCGATCTACAAGAAGTCCCAGGTCCTCTACGGCATCGACCTGGCGAAGAAGGACATCGCGAAGTCCAGCCGCGCGGTGGTGGTCGAGGGCTACACGGACGTCATGGCCTGCCACCTGGCCGGCGTCACCACGGCCATCGCCACCTGCGGCACGGCCTTCGGCGGCGACCACATCAAGATCCTCCGCCGGCTCCTCATGGACAACGGCTCGGCCCGTGTCATCTTCACCTTCGACGGCGACGCGGCCGGCCAGAAGGCGGCCCTGCGCGCGTTCGAGGACGACCAGAAGTTCGCCGCCGAGACGTACATCGCCATCGCCCCGGACGGCATGGACCCCTGCGACCTGCGCCTCGCCAAGGGCGACGAGGCCGTGGCCGACCTGGTCGAACCCCGCACCCCGCTCTTCGAGTTCGCCCTCCGCCAGATCGTCGCCCGCTACGACCTCGACACCCCCGCGGGCCGCGCCGCCGCCCTGGACGAGGCGGCGCCCATCGTCGCCCGCATCAAGAACAGCGGCGCCCAGCACGAGGTCGCCGTCCAGCTCGCCGGCATGCTCGGCATCCTCGACACCCAGTTCGTGGTCAAGCGCGTGGCCCAGCTTGCCCGCTGGGCCCGCGACCGCGGCGGCAAGGGCCCGGCCCCGGACCGGCACCAGCAGGCGTCCCAGCAGTACGCCTCCGCCCAGCCGTCCGCCGGCCCCCGCGGCCCGGCCCTCAACCTCCGCAACCCCGTCTTCGCCACCGAACGCGAACTCCTCAAACTGGCCCTCCAGCGCCCGGAACTCGTCTCCCCGGCCTTCGACGCCTACGGAGCCGACGAGTTCACCGCCCCGCCCTACGCCGCCGTACGCATGGCCATCCTGGACGCGGGCGGCGCCGAACTGGGCGTCGAGGACCCCCAGGACTACCTGGTCAAAGTCCGCGAGGCCGCCCCCGACGACGCGGTCCGCGCGATGGTCACGGAACTGGCCGTCGAGGCGATCATGCTCCGCAGAGCGGTCGACGAGCCCTACGCCGGCGCCCAACTGGTCACCGTCCGCCGCCGCGCCGTAGAACGCCGCATCCGAGACATCACCAGCCAGCTCACCCGCCTCGGCACCCAAGCCGACCCGGCCCAGCTCGCCGCCGTACAGAACGAACTCTGGGTCCTCCAGCAGTACGACCAGACGTTGCGCGCACACGGCGCCGCCGCGCTGTAGACCGGGTCAGGCCCCGGTCCCCTCGAACGTCGGGGTCACGGCCCGCACCAACCGGTCGGCGAACGCCCGCTCGTCGTTCCTGAAGTGCGGATACTCCGTGACGAAGTGGTTCCACTCCACGTACCCGACCGCCTCCACCACGTCCTCCAGAAGGATCTCCTCGCGGTACGGGTACGGCCACTCGCCCGACAGCCGGAACACCTCGTGCAGCAGCTCGCGGCGCAGTGGATGCCGCTCGGCCAGGAGCACGGCGTCGTACAGGTCCTTGCCCTGCGCGTACATGTCGTTGATCACCCACATCAGCTTCCACGCCAGCGACAGCTCCGGCGTCGCCGCCTGCACGATCGCGCCGCCCGGCAGCTCGACCGGCTCGGGCTCCTCGGGCAGCCGCTCGTTGAAGACGAAGTCGAGCTGGACGTGCCCGCCGGGTAGCCCGGGCGCGCCCCAGGGCAGCAGCATCCGACGGCCCGGCACCCGCTCGTAGGTCCAGATGTCCTCGACCACCGCGCCCCGGGCCGAGATGCCGACCTCGCGCCCGCGGGCGTCGGCCAGTGTCTGCGCGGCCTCGGCGATCCCGGTCAGCATCCGGTCCGTACGCCCGTCGTCGATCCGCCAGGCCGGCGGTACGACGACGAAGTCCAGGTCCCCGGGCTCGCGGGCTGTGTCGCCGAACCACACCGACATCAGCACGCTGCCCCGCAGCACCAGCGAGTCCACCCACTCGGAGTCGGCGATCGCGGCCAGCACCAGGTGCAGGGCCTGGCGGCGGGCCGCCCGCCATGCCTTGCCCCGAGCCGGGTCGGCGAAGCGCGGGTCGGTGGCGCGGTAGGCGTTCTGGTAGTGCTTCAGGGCCGGGTCGAAGACCGGGAGCTGCACCACGTCGTCCCCCGGCACCGGCTGGAGCGACTTCGGTAGCTGCTCGGCCCTGCGGGTGGCGTCGTCCAGGGGCTCACGGGGAATCTCCGTGTTCGCCCAGCCGAAGCCCTGCCACGACTGTTTCATTGCGACACCCCCACCGGCTCTCCGAGCCATCCGTCGTCCACCGACACATCACTGTCGTGCAGCACGAACTCACGCTCCACTTGCAGCACTTCGAGGCCGGCGAGCGCAGACAGCAACGCCTCCAACGCCAGCCCGGCGCCCTCCGCGTCCACCCCGTGGCACCGCTGGGTCACGAACCGCTCGTGCCGGGCCGCGTCCCGCACCCGCCGGGCGTTCCACGACAGGTGGGCGCCGTGCGGCAGCACCCGGGCGGCGAGGCCCGCGAGGTCCGTGTCCGGGGCGAGCAGCAGCTTCACATGGTGCTCGAAGTACCGTCCGTCCGCGCACGGCCGGCGCGGCACCTCCGGCGCCCACGGCGACGACTCGATCTTCACCCGCACCGGCTCGAAGCCGTCCGCCCGCAGGCGCGCCGTCACGTCCCGCGCCCGCCGGGACTCCTCGGCGTACGACGCGGAACCGGACAGGGTGAGCATCGGCTGGTCGCGCATCCGGCCCCGGGCCAGCACGATGTGCGTCAGCTTGAGATCTGCCTCTGCCGCCCACCGGCCCAGCCGGTCCGTTGCGCCCGTACCGGAGCAGCGGACCGTCACATGCGTTTCGTACAAGGAAGCGGACACCCGCGGATCGTGCCAGATCAGTGGTGGCAGGGGCACCCGGGTTTCCCGGGAGGGTCACCACGCGGTCACGTCCCGAACGCAAAAAGTCATCGCACGCCCCTCGTGGCGACGATGTGTCTTCCCCCACACTGGGTTGCGGTGCCTGAGTCCTCGGAGCGCGGCCGATCCGTCACCGACGGGTCCCAGACCCCCGCGGTTCCGCTCATCGCGTACGGGACGGAAAGCGGCGAGGCCGTCGACTCCGCCCCCGAAGTACCGCTGCCGCACACCTTGGCAGCGATCATCCTGGAGGTCGCCCCCGTGCAGACCCAGACCCTCACCCAGACCGACGCCGACGCCGGTGACGCGCCGGACGCGGAGGCCGACACCCTCCCCGCGGTGCCGGCACAGAGCCTCGTCGTGCACCACCCCGAGACGGAACCGGAGCCGGAGGAGCCGCCCGCCGAGGCCCTCGAGACGGCCGAGGCTCCCCAAGCCGTCGTGAGGCCGCCGACCCGCACCGAGAGCGGCAGTCCCTCCTCGGACCTGTTCCGCCAGTACCTGCGGGAGATCGGCCGCATCCCGCTGCTGACCGCGGCCGAGGAGGTCGAACTCGCCCGCCGGGTCGAGGCCGGCCTGTTCGCCGAGGACAAGCTGAGCAACACGCCTGATCTGGACAGCCAGTTGGCGCTGGACCTCGACCGGCTCGTCGTCATGGGCAGGATGGCCAAGCGCCGGCTCATCGAGGCGAACCTGCGGCTCGTCGTGTCCGTGGCGAAGAGGTACGTCGGGCGCGGGCTGACCATGCTCGACCTCGTCCAGGAGGGCAACCTCGGCCTCATCCGGGCCGTCGAGAAGTTCGACTACGCCCGCGGCTACAAGTTCTCCACCTACGCCACCTGGTGGATCCGCCAGGCCATGTCCCGCGCCCTGGCCGACCAGGCCCGCACCATCCGGGTCCCCGTCCACGTCGTGGAGCTCATCAACCGGGTCGTACGGGTGCAGCGGCGGATGCTCCAGGAACGGGGGTACGAGCCGACGCCCGAGGAGGTCGCCGCGCACCTGGACCTGGCGCCGGAGCGGGTCAGCGAGGTCCTGCGTCTCGCCCAGGAGCCGGTGTCGTTGCACGCGCCCGTGGGCGAGGAGGACGACGTCGCCCTCGGCGACCTCATAGAGGACGGCGACGCCACCAGCCCCGTGGAGTCGGCCGCGTTCCTCCTCCTCAGGGAGCACCTGGAGGCGGTCCTGTCGACCCTGGGGGAGCGGGAACGCAAGGTCGTCCAGCTCCGCTACGGCCTCGCCGACGGCCGCCCCCGCACGCTGGAGGAGATAGGCCGCATCTTCGGCGTGACGCGGGAGCGGATACGGCAGATCGAGTCCAAGACCCTCAACAAGCTGAGGGACCACGCCTTCGCGGACCAGCTGAGGGGCTATCTGGACTGATGCCGTCCGCAGGCCGGTGGGGGCTGGTCGCGCAGTTCCCCGCGCCCCCAAGCGGGTCGCCCCCGTTGCGGGCATGCGTGCCGCTGGGGGCGGCACGGGTGGGCGCCGCGGCACCCCGCAACGCCGGGCTGCGCGCCCGCCCGAGCCCAGCCCCAGCGCCGAGCAGCGAACTCAGTCCACCTCGGCCACCGCCTGCGCGAACTGCGCCTTGTACAGCCGCGCGTAGGCCCCGTCGGACGCCAGCAACTCCCCGTGCGTCCCCTGCTCCACGATCGCCCCGTCCTCCATCACGAGAATCGCGTCCGCGTCCCGGATCGTCGACAGCCGGTGCGCGATGACGAACGACGTACGCCCGTGCGCCAGCTTCGCCATGGCCTTCTGGATCAGCACCTCGGTCCGGGTGTCGACCGAACTGGTCGCCTCGTCCAGCACCAGGATCACCGGGTCGGACAGGAACGCCCGGGCGATGGTGATGAGCTGCTTCTCGCCCGCGCTGACCCCGGTCCCCTCGTCGTCGATCACCGTGTCGTACCCGTCCGGCAGCGTACGGATGAACCGGTCCGCGTGCGCGGCCCGGGCCGCCTCCTCGATCTCCCCCCGGGTCACCTTCCGGGACGCCCCGTACGCGATGTTCTCCGCGATCGTGCCGCCGAACAGCCAGGTGTCCTGGAGCACCATGCCGATCCCGGCCCGCAGTTCGTCCCGGGACATCCGCGCGATGTCGACCCCGTCGAGGGTGATGCGCCCGCCGGTGACGTCGTAGAACCGCATCAGCAGATTCACGAGCGTCGTCTTGCCGGCCCCCGTCGGGCCGACGATGGCCACCGTCTGCCCGGGCTCGACCTTCAGCGACAGGTCCTCGATCAGCGGCGTGTCAGGGTCGTAGCGGAACGAGACGCGCTCCAGCGCCACCAGCCCGCGCAACTCCTCGGGCCGCACGCCCGGCACCGGATCGGCCCCCTGCTCCTCCGCGTCCAGCAGCTCGAAGACCCGCTCCGCCGAGGCGACACCCGACTGCACCAGGTTCGCCATGGACGCGACCTGCGTCAGCGGCATCGAGAACTGCCGCGAGTACTGGATGAAGGCCTGCACATCACCGATGGACAGCGAGCCCGAGGCCACCCGCAGCCCGCCGACGACCGCGACCAGCACATAGTTGAGGTTCGACACGAACATCATCAGCGGCTGCATGACCCCGCTGTTGAACTGCGCCCTGAACCCGGCCTCGTACAGCGCGTCGTTCTGCTCGGCGAACTGCCTGGCCGACTCCTCCTGCCGCCCGAACACCTTCACCAGGGTGTGCCCGGTGTACATCTCCTCGATGTGCGCGTTCAGCTTGCCCGTCGTACGCCACTGCTGCACGAAGTGCGGCTGCGACCGCTTGCCCACGCGCGTGGCGATGACGAACGACAGCGGCACGGTCACCAGCGCGACCAGCGCCAGGATCCAGGAGACCCAGAACATCATCGCGAGGACACCGATGATGGTCAGCACCGAGTTGATGAGCTGCCCCATCGACTGCTGGAGCGTCTGCCCGATGTTGTCGATGTCGTTCGTCGCCCGGGACAGCACCTCGCCGCGCTGACGCTTGTCGAAGTACGACAGCGGCAGCCGCGACAGCTTCGTCTGCACGTCCTCGCGCATCCGGAACATGGTCCGGTTCACGGCCCGGTTCACCAGCCGCGTCGCCACCGCCATCAGCAGCCCGGCCACCGCGAACACGCCCAGCGCGAGCAGCAGCACATGCCCCACGGCCGTGAAGTCGATGCCCTCGCCCGGGGTGAAGTCGGTGCTGCGCAGCATGTCGGCGACGTCACCGTCCCCGCGCTGCCGCATGGAGTCGAGGACCTGCTCCTTGCTCGCCCCCTCCGGCATGCCCCGTCCGACGATGCCCGCGAAGACCAGGTCCGTCGCCTTGCCGAGGATCTTCGGCCCGACGACGCTGAGGCCGACGCTCAGCACCACGCACAGCAGCAGCACATAGATGGTGAGCCGCTCCGGCCGGAACCGCGCGACCAGGCGTTTGCCCGACCCCTTGAAGTCCAGCGAGCGCTGGTCGGGGCCGCCCCCGGCCATCATCCGCCCCATCGGCCCGGCCATCAGGCAGCCTCCGCTTCCGTGAGCTGGGAGAGCACGATCTCCCGGTAGGTCTCGTTGTCCGCCATCAGCTCGTGGTGCCGGCCGGTGCCGACGACCCGGCCCTCGTCGAGGACGACGATCCGGTCGGCGTCCCGGATGGTCGCCACCCGCTGGGCGACGATCACGACGGTCGCCTCCGCGGTCTCCTGCCCGAGCGCGGCCCGCAGGGCGGCGTCCGTGGCGTAGTCGAGCGCGGAGAAGGAGTCGTCGAAGAGATAGATCTCGGGCCGCTGCACCAGCGTCCGGGCGATCGCGAGCCGCTGCCGCTGACCACCGGAGACATTCGTCCCGCCCTGTGAGATCGGCGCGTCGAGCCCGCCCTCGAGACGCTCGACGAAGTCCTTGCCCTGCGCCACCTCCAGCGCGTGCCACAGCTCCTCGTCGGTGGCGTCCGGATTGCCGTAGCGCAGATTCGTCGCCACCGTGCCCGCGAACAGATACGGCTTCTGCGGCACCAGCCCGACGGTCCGCGCGAGCAGCACCGGATCGATCTCCGCCACCTCGACACCGTCCACGAGCACCTGCCCGTCGGTCGCGTCGAACAGCCGCGGCACCAGCCCGAGCAGCGTGGACTTGCCGCTGCCGGTCGAGCCGATGACGGCGGTCGTCTCGCCCGGCCGGGCGAGCAGGTCCACGGTCCGCAGCACCGGCTCCTCGGCACCCGGATAGCGGAAGCCGGCCTCCCGGATCTCCAGATGCCCGTGCCGGCGCAGCTCCCGTACGGGCGCGGACGGCGGCACGACGCTGGAGGAGGTGTCCAGCACCTCCGAGATGCGCTCGGCGCACACCTCCGCCCGCGGCACCATCATGAACATGAAGGTGGCCATCATCACGGACATGACGATCTGCATCAGATAGGCGAGGAACGCCGTCAGATCGCCGATCTGCATCCCGCCGCTGTCGATGCGGTGCGCGCCGAACCACACCACGGCGATCGACGACAGGTTCACCACCGTCATGACGATCGGGAACATCAGCGCGAGCAGATTGCCCGTGCCCAGCGCGAAGTCCGTGAGATCGGTGTTGGCCTTCCGGAAGCGCTGCTGCTCGTACTCGTCCCGGACGAAGGCGCGGATCACCCGGTTGCCGGTGATCTGCTCGCGCAGCACCCGGTTCACCGTGTCCAGCCGCTCCTGCATCGCCCGGAACAGCGGCCGCAGCCGCCGCACGATCAGCGTCACGCAGATGCCCAGCACCGGCACGACCGCCACCAGCACGCCGGACAGCGGAACGTCCAGGCCGAGCGCCAGCACGATGCCGCCCACGCACATGATCGGCGCCGACACCAGCAGCGTGAACGTCATCAGCGCCAGCATCTGCACCTGCTGGACGTCGTTCGTCGTACGGGTGATCAGCGAAGGCGCCCCGAAGTGACCCAGCTCACGCGAGGAGAACGACTGCACCCGGTCGAACACGGACGCCCGCAGGTCCCGCCCGAGCGCCGAGGCCGTACGGGCGCCGTAGTACACGGCACCGATGTTGCACACGACCTGGACCAGCGAGATGCCGATCATCAGACCGCCGTAGCCCACGATGTAGCCGGTGTCGCCGTTCACGACGCCCTGGTCGATGATGTCCGCGTTCAGCGTGGGCAGGTAGAGCGTGGCGCAGGTCTGCAGGAACTGCAGCAGCACCAGCAGGGTGATGGGTCTCTTGTAGGGCCTGAGGTAGGTCCGCAGGAGTCGTATGAGCACGCTGCTTCTCTCGGAGTGGGCGACAGGGCGGTTGGTTGCCCCTGGCCCCTATCGTCGAACACTCCACCCGCGTTACCTCAACCGAATTAACCCAACAGGGCCTACTGGGCCTCCTACCGAAGCGCCCCGGGATGGGTCTGCTCCCGTACCGCCACGAACTGCTGACGCACCGCCTGGCCCACGGCCAGGTCCTCGCCGGGCTCCAGCACCTGGGCGACCGCGCCCTGCCAGGTCGGCGGGGTCCGCGCGTCGAGCGCGCCCTGTGACACGCCGAGGGCCCAGGCCGCCTGGCGGGCGGCGCCGATCGCGGCGTAGTCCGCCGGCTGCGGCACCACGACCTGCGTCCCGAACAGCGCGGGCGCGGCGGCCTGCACGGCGGGCAGTTCGGCGGCCGACCCGAGCAGGAAGACCCGCCGTACCTCCACGCCCCGGCCCCGCAGCACGTCCAGCGCGTCCGCGAGCCCGCACAGCATGCCCTCGAACGCGGCCCGCGCCAGATGCTCCGCCTTCATCGACTCACGCCGGAGCCCCGCCAGGGTCCCGGCGGTGTGCGGCAGGTTCGGCGTCCGCTCACCCTCCAGATAGGGCAGCAGCACCAGCCCGTGCGACCCCGGCGTGGACTTCATCGCCAGGTCGGACAGGCTCTCCAGATCGGGCAGCCCCAGCAGCTCGGCGGTCCCGCGCAGCGTCCGTACGGCGTTCAGCGTGGTGACGACCGGCAGGTGCATGCCCGTCGCGTCGGCCAGCGCGGTGATCATCCCGGACCCGTCGACCAGCGCCTCGGGGTGTACGGCCATCACGGACCCGGTCGCGCCCAGCGACACGACCGCGTCCCCGAGGCCGATGCCCAGCCCGAACGCCGCCGCCATGGTCTCGCCGGTCCCTACGGAAATCAGCAGCCCCTCCGGCGTCCTGCCCGCCGCGTCCGCCGGGCCGATCACCTCCGGCAGCATCACCTGCTGCCCGAGCGCCAGCTCGACGAGATCGGGCCGGTAGCCGCCGGTCGCCGCCGACCAGTACCCGGTGCCGGACGCCCCGCCCCGGTCGGTGGTTCTTCTGACCGGCCGGCCCAGCAACTGCCACACCAGCCAGTCGTGCGCCTGCAGGAGGATCGCGGTGCGCTGCGCGTTGTCGGGCTCGGTCCGGGCCAGCCAGCGCAGCTTCGTCACCGGCTGCGCGGCCTGCGGCACACAGCCCACCGCCTGCGCCCACGCCTCGCGCCCGCCGAGCGCGTCGACCAGATCGGCCGCCGCGACCTGCGTCCGCTTGTCGCTGCCGACCATCGCCGGCCGCACGGTGTTGCCCTGCGCGTCCAGCGGTACGACGGCGTTCTGCTGCGCCGACACGCCGATGGCCTGCACGCCCTCGAGGAGCCCGCCGCCCGCCGCCTCGCCCAGGGACAGCAGCCAGGCCTGTGGATCGACGTCGGACGGCCGGCCGCCGCCCTCGGGGCTCTCCACCGGATGCTGCGCATATCCCTGCCTGAGCACGGCTCCGGAGTCCGTGTCACAGACGACGATACGAGTGAAATCGGGTGAACTGTCCAACCCGGCGACTATCCCCATGGCCAAAATTCTGCCGTACCGATGCGCTGGCCGGGGCCTTGGGCGCGGTGGGGGTGTGTCGCCGGGCCTCGGATGCGGGCGCGTCGTGGCTGGTCGCGCAGCTCCCCGCCCCCCTCAGGGGGGCGGGTGCGTGCTCGGGCTCTGAAAAGGAACTGTTACGTGTTGCTTGTGCCCCAGTCGTCTTCGCCGCCGTTGTGAGTGGCCCGGTCGCGGAGGTGGCGGACCCGGTCGGCCACCGACTCGGGGACGCGGTCTCCGACCTTGTCGCTCACCACGTGGTACGCCTTGCCCGCGAACTCACGGCCCTGGTGGGCCGCCGACTCGGCGGTGTTGCGGACGGCCGGGTTCTGCGCGAACTGCTGGGCCGTCTTCTTGAGCTGCTCGTAGCGCTCGCGTCCGGCCCTCGTGCCCAGCACGTAACCCAGGACGACTCCGGCGACGAACGTGAGCCGGTAACGCATGGCGGCCACCCTTCCCTTGCGTAGGTCTCCTGTGCGGTGTTGGCGCCCCGCCGGGTACCGATTGGCGGAGCACCCCCCTGCTTGCGCTAATGTATGTGTCGCAGCGAGCGAGCGCCCCCTGGCGGATACCCAGGTAGGTACGTTCGATGCAACGAGGCATTCCTCGGTAGCTCAATTGGCAGAGCAGCCGGCTGTTAACCGGCAGGTTACTGGTTCGAGTCCAGTCGGGGGAGCATGGTGAACGAGGACCCCTCTCAGGGGTCCTTTTTCATGTCTGTTCCGATGTCCTGGGAACCGCGCGGAGCCCGGCGCGGTCCTCATGGTCACGAAGGCCGTGCGAAGCCGACCATCCGAAGCAGGAGATCGTATGAGCGGCTATGCTGCGGCAGACGGCGCGCACACATGTACGCGACACGCCGCTATGGGGCGGTAGCTCAGCCGGTTAGAGCAGCGGACTCATAATCCGTCGGCCGTGGGTTCGAGTCCCACCCGCCCCACCAAGCACCATCGGTGCAGGAACGATCTGACCTGGGGAAAAGTCAGAGCCCTGAGAATACCGTGGCGGCGTTCGCCACGCGGGCGCCACACCGTAGTCCCATACGATTTTTCTCCCGCACGATCAAGAAGTCAGCGCGTCGATGAGCTGCCGGGCGCGTGTCTCCTCGCTGAGGAGGGTCTCGACCAGAGGGCCGGTGCCCGGGTCGTCCGGCGACGCGCAACCGGAGTCGGCCGACCGCACCGCGCGTGGGCGTGCGGCCTCATCGAGGTACTTCTTGACGGGCCGGGCGTCGGCCGTCAGGCGGACGCGGTCACCGGTCAGGGCACTGTGAACCGAGGCGTAGTCGATGCCCAGGCGGGCCAGCCGCTCACCGCCCGCGTATCGGGTGTCGGGGGCGGGGGCGCTCGCTTTCGCCAGATGCGGGTACTGGAGCGCGACCTCGTGGGTGGCCAGAATCGCCAGCAGGACATGCTCGGTGCCCACCGCGCGGTTGCCGAGACGGCGTGCCTGGTCGTAGGTCTCCATACTGACCCACCAGGCAGGCCTCGAAGCCCAGTTGACCCCTGTGAACCTGAGTACCCACCGCTCCAGGAAGGGCCTGTGACGATAGTGGCTACGGCCGAGAAGAACGTCGCGGGTGGTGTGCAGCAGGGGGGCGAGGCTGTCCTGCCGGCTTCCGGATCCGCCGTCGAGTCGGGCGCGTACGGCCTGTGGTGTGACGCGGCATGCGCCCAGCAGTTCCACCGCGCGGTTGTCCTCCTCCTCCAGCAACGCCCGCAGCAGATGAACGGCGGTGAACTTCGCCGCGTCCTCCCGCTGTGCCTGCCCCATCGCCGCGGTCAGCGCCCTGGCCGCGGCACCGGTGAGACGGTTCCGGTCGCCGTCGTCCCCCAGCACGTCCTGCGCGGCAACACTTGCCTCGGCATCGTCGGCACCGCTCCACGCGGCGTCCCGGTCCATTCTGTCCCGCAGTACCGCCATCAGCGCGGTCTTGGTCGCTCCTTCATCGTCGAGTGCCTTGCGCGCCGGCCCCTTGGCCGTAGTGATGCCGGCCAGCAGATGCTCGGTGCCCATCGCTCCCTCGGCGGACCCCCGGGCGCCGCGGGCGGCCCCCAGGATTCCGATGACGTTCCAGTCGGGCTCCTTGATCGCTTCCATGCGGCCTTCCTCTCCCGTTCCGTTCAATGGCCCGCTGTCCTCATGTCTTTGACCCGGATGCCATGTCATCGTGACTGCAGGGCGTCCAGCGCCACGGCCTGTGCGATGGCGAGGCGGCGGTCGAGGTCGGGGGCGGCGATGTCGAGCACGTACCGGTCGCGCAGCCCGAACTTCTTGTCGACCGCCATCAACCGCTTGTCGCCCTCGGTGAAATCGAAGTGGTACGGCCATGCGAACGGCACGAAATCGGTGACCGGAAGAAACTCCCAGACTCGGCGCAGCACGGCCACCGACAGGTTCCGCTCGCGCCCGGTGAGCTCCAGCGTGCCGGGCTGCTCCAGGATCCACGTCGAGCGCAGCAAAGAGGCGACAGCCTTTTCGCGAAACGAGCCGATGGGGTTTCCCTCCTCGTCCCGCACGGTGTAGACGGCACCGATGTCGAGGACTTGGCCGGCCTCGAAGGTGCACAGGACGCGGTTCTTGGACTCGTCGGTGTAGATGGTCACCTGTTCCTTGAGCGCCATCCGTTTCTGCTGAGCGAAGGCGACGACCTCACCCTCCGAGCCGTCGGGACGGGCCACGGTCACCACGTACTGGTTGGCCATGAGGGTCATCTTCTGGAGAACGCTGAACCGATCGTGCGTCTGCAGCTGTGCGTTGTCCACGTGACGACTCCCGCCTTTTCATCTCTTGAGCGGCTCAGTGGTGAACTGCCCGCACCGCTTTTGTTCTGCTGAACCATCGTCACCGCGACGGGCGGCTCGAAGCAGTCCCCGGAAGTCGTGGCTCGCAGCGACCAACGGCGACGGGCGGGGCGCGCGTAACAGCGCCTGGCTCACCTGTGGTTGTCGACTTTCGTCGTTCGCCGTCACGACGCAGGGATGATGCTGTGCTCCCGGGCGCTGACTATCGTCGGCCCGTGGAACTGGACGAAGCACACACCGCCCGCACCGTACGGCCGCTCCGTGTCCGGCTTGCCGCCGCTTCACCCTGGAGCCGCAGAAGGATCGCCGGGGAGATCGTGCTCACCGCCGCCCTCGCCGGGTTCGCGGTGCTGCTCGAAGCGGTGAGGGCCGGTTTCGGTGTGCGAACCCTCGCTGTCGTGGCGGGTATCGCCGTGCTGTCGCTGACCAGGCGCGCGCTGCCGGCGACGGTGCTGGTCGTCTCCGCCTGCGCGGCGGCGGTACTGCCGTCCGCGGTGCCGCTGATGGTCTACGCGAGCTGGTCGGCGGGAAGCCGCATCGTCAGACCCGGGCGCGTGGTCGCCGCGTTCGCTGTCGCGCTCGTCCTCCATACCGTGCTCTCCGCCCACGAGGAGATCAGTGGCTCCGGCCTGTCGCTGCCGGTCACGGGCGCGCTGAGCGCGGCGGCGTTTCTCACGCTGGGGATCGTGCCGGGACTGGTGTCCCGCTACCGGGCGCAACGCCGCTCGCTGCTGGACGCACTGCAGCGGAACAACGCCCAGCTCATGCGCGAGCAGGCGATGGTGGCACGACAGGCGCGCCTGCTGGAGCGAGGCCGCATCGCCCAGGACATGCACGACAGCCTCGGCCACCAACTCGCCCTGATCTCCGTGCACGCGGGCGCCCTGCAGGTTGATCCGGACCTGACCGATCGCCAGCGGGAAGGGGTCCGGATCCTGCGCGACGCCTCCGTGGCCGCGATGGGGGAGCTGCGCGAGGCCGTCGGCATCCTCCACGAGGACCGGGACGACCGGAACCGGCCCGACGGCCACACCGAGCACGCCGGGCACTCTCCGGCCGCGGCCGGCGACGCGGGCGGCGGGCGTCCGCTCTCCCGGGCGGTGGCCTCCGTCGACGGCCTGGTCGCGGCGTCCCAGGCTGCGGGCGCGACCGTGGAACTGCACCGGTCCGGCGCCGCCCGGCCCCTGGCGCCCGCCGCCGACCACGCGGCGTACCGCATAGCCCAGGAGGGCCTGACCAACGCCCACAAGCACGCCCCGGGCGCCCCGATCACCCTCGCCCTGCGCTACGAGCCGGACAGCCTGGTGGTGGAGGTCGCCAACGGGCCCGCGCCGGCCGGGGTGCCGGACGCCCCCGCGGTGGTCAGCGGCGGTCAGGGACTGGCAGGCCTGCGCGAGCGGGCCCGGCTCATCGGCGGCATGGTGCACACCGGCCCCACCGCGGACGGCGGCTTCCGCATCGCGGGGATGCTTCCCTACGGCACCGGGCACGGCGAGCCCGGGCCCCGCCCGGACGAAGCGACCTCCGTCGGCCCGGACGACGACTTTGTGGGACAGCCAGGGGCGGGACCCGCGGGCAACGGTGGAGCGGTCATCAACCGTTCCGCCGACCAACGGGAGTTCGCCGCCATCATGAGCAGCAAGAAGAACGTGGCCATCGGCTGCGCCGTCACCGCCGTGGTCCTCGTCGTGAGCGTGATCACCCTGGGCGTCTGGGGGGTGAGCGCGCTGATGGACGAGCTGGACAAGTCCACGATCCCGGTGAGCGTGTACGAGTCGGTGAAGGACGGCGACCCCGAAGCCGACGTGCAGGCCAAGCTGCCCGACGAGGACTCCTTTCTGACGGCGGATCTGGAGGACCAGGGCCCGCGGATGCCCAAGGGCGCGACCTGCCGCCACTTCGCGTCCGACGACCCCGACGACACCTCGACCATCTTCCGGTTCTGCTTCCGCGACGGAAAGCTGGTCACGAAGCAGACCTTCAAGGACGAGAGCTGATCCGCACGGCCGGGAGATGACCCGGCCCGCGCTGTAGCGCCGTCTGTGCGATGCACCCGACCGGATCAAGGCATGATGGCGAGGCCATGCCATCCGCTTCACGACCGACACCGCCCAGGAGGCCGTGTGATCCGGGTCCTCGTCGCCGACGACGAGCCGCTCATCCGGGCCGGCATCAGGATGATCCTCAACTCGGCCGACGACATCGACGTGGTTGCCGAGGCCGGTGATGGCCGGGAGGCGGTGCAGAACGCCCGCGGCACCGCCGTCGATGTGGCCCTGCTGGACATCCAGATGCCGGTGATGGACGGGCTGACGGCCCTGGCGGAGTTGGGCCGGGCCGCGCCACAGGTACGGGTGCTGATCCTCACCACGTTCGGCGAGCGCGACAACGTACTGCGCGCGCTCGGCCACGGCGGCGCGGGCTTCCTGCTCAAGGACACCGCGCCCGATGAGCTGATCCACGCGGTGCGGGCGGCGGCGGCCGGGAACGCCTATCTCTCGCCGGCGGCCACCCGGCACGTGGCGGACGCCCTCGCCTCCCCCATGGCCACCGCCCGCGCGGAGGAGGCCAGGCGCCGCCTCGACGGGCTGACCGCACGGGAGCGCGACGTCCTCGCCCTGCTGGGCGAGGGCCTGTCCAACGCGGACACGGGCAGGCGGCTGCACATGAGCGAAGCCACCGTGAAGACCTACGTCAGCCGAATCCTGTCCAAGCTCGGGTGCGACAACCGGGTGCAGGCGGCGCTGCTCGCCCGCGACGCCGGACTGCACACGGGCGGGGTATGACCCGGCGGTAGGACGGGCCAGGAGCGCGGCTACGTCATGGATCCGGGCACCCTGTGCGCTTCGACGCCGACTGATACACCGGACGCCTGGACCCGGGCTGCTCCCGCCGCGCCCCGCCGCTGCCGGCGCCTGCTTCGCCGAGGTCGGCCTGTACGGATCGGAGACGCCGTTCGCCGAGTGGGCGACCACCGCTCGGCGAGCCCAGGCTGGTCCGCTCGGGTGATTCCCCGGACCCGTTCACCCTCGCCGCCCGTCCCCACGGGGTACCTCCTGGAGACGGGCTGTCACGCCGCAGCCTCGCTCACCGCACCCCGTCCCGAGGAGGCTCGGACAGACATGTCGGACCCCGCGCGCATCGACGTGCACCAGCACCTGATCCCACCGGACCTCAGCAGAGCGATGGCCGAGCGAGCCGTGGCCCTGGGCTGGCCCGCTCCCGCGTGGGACGTACAGAGCGCGATCGCGGTGATGGACGGCAGGTCGATCGCCACCGGCCTCTTGTCGTTTCCCGCCCCCCTCGCGGCCCCGGACGACCCCGCCGGAGCCCGCGCAGGCGCCCGGAGCGTGAACGAATACACCGCCGAAGTCGTCAAGGACCGGCCCGATCGCTTCGGTCACTTCGCCGTCCTTCCCCTGCCCGACGTGGACGCCGCGCTCGCCGAGGCCGCCCACGCACTGGACGAACTGAACGCCGACGGACTGATCGTCCTGTCCAACGTGCACGGCCGTTACCTCGGCGACCCGGCGTTCGAGCCGCTCTGGGCCGAGCTGGACGCCCGCGCCGCGGTCGTCCTCGTCCACCCCACCGCGCCGCCGGTCGCACCGATCCCCGGCCTGCCCGGCCCTCTGGTGGACTTCCCCTACGACACGGCCCGCACAGCCCTCCACCTGGCCATGAACGGTGTGCCAGGGCGGTACCCCCGGATCAGGACGATCCTCCCCCACGCCGGCGGCTTCCTGCCGTACGCCGCCGACCGCTTCGCGGTCGCCGCCCGGCTCCACCCCGGCTCCACACCCGAGGGCCTGCTGAGCGACCTCCGGCGCTTCTACTTCGACACCGCCATCTCCGCCGGCCCGGCCGCCCTGCCCTCACTGCTCGCCTTCGCCGCACCCGGACACGTCCTGTACGGCAGCGACTTCCCGATGCTTCCCGACGAGTGGGCCACCGGATTCGACAGCGGGCTGGACGAGTACCCGCACTGGGAACCCGAGCAGCTCCACGCCGTCAACCGTGGCAACGCCGAACTCCTCATCCCCCGGCTTGCCCGGGCCTGACACCGCCCTTCACCGTGGGACGGAGCCCTGCCATGCGCAGTGACGTGTTCGAGACCGACGGAGCGTGCCTGTACCACGAAGTGCGCGGCGGCGGGCCCGCCCTGCTGATGATCAGCGGGGCGGGAGGGGACGCCGGGTACTACTCGGGTGTCGCCGAGGAGCTGGCCGACGCCTTCACCGTGATCACCTACGACCGGCGAGGCAACTCCCGCAGCACCGGCCGCTCCGCCGAACCGATGGACCTCGCTCAGCAGGCGGCCGACGCTCGCCGGCTGATCGAGTCGGTGGCGGGCGGACGTGCTCTCGTGTTCGGCAACAGCGGAGGCGCGATCATCGGCCTCACGCTGGCCGCGCTGCACCCGCACGTGCTGACCGGTCTGGTCGCGCACGAGCCACCTGCCGTGAACGTCCTGCCCGACGACGATCCCGACCGCGGCTTCTTCGGCGACGTGGCCGCGCTGTACGCCGAGGGCGGCGCCCCGGCGGCGGGACGCCGGTTCGCGGAGACGACGCGCGGCGAGGGGACGTACCGCTGGCCCGACGACCTCTGGAAGCGGTTCCTGGGGAACCAGGACCACCTGTTCGGCACGGAGTGGCCCGGCTTCGCCGGCTTCCTTCCCGACAGGGCCGCGCTGAAGGCCGCGCCCTTCCCGATCGTGCTCGGCGCGGGCGCCGCCGACCGGGGTACGTACTACGCGCGGCCCTCCGCCGAGATCGCCCGCCGGATCCGTGTGCCGTGGGTGGAGTTCCCCGGCATCCACATGGAGTTCCTGCGCAATCCGGCTATCTTCGCGGCGGCCCTGCGGGCGCTGGCGACACAGATGCTGAGCCACGAGGGCCGGGTGCCCGCGGAGTGGGTGCGGTAGCGGGCGCACGCCGGCCCCCGCCGAGACGGTCCGTGACCGGCTGTCCGGGCGGGCCGGGTCATCCGGCGTGAGGTGACCGCGTGGGCAGCGGCCCCGCGGTGGCCGGAGTCGTGCCGTGGCGGCGTTGGCGGTGGGTGTAGGTGGTGACGGCCTGCCAGAGGTCGCGGCGGTCGGTGTCGGGCCAGAGGCGGGGGGTGAAGTGCAGTTCGGCGTAGGCCGTGTGCCAGGGCAGGAAGTTGGAGACGCGGTGTTCGCCGCCCGTGCGCCAGAGCAGGTCCACGTCCGGCAGGTCCGGGCGGGGCAGGTGCCGTGCGAAGTCGTCCTCGGTGATCAGGTCCGGGTCCAGGTGGCCGGCCCGGGTACGGCGGGCCAGGGCGGCGGCCGTTCGGGTGATCTCGTCCCGGCCGCCGTAGTCGATGCACATCGTCAGCGTCAGACCCGAGCGGGTGCGGGTGGTGCGCTCCCGTAGGTGGAGGAGGTCGACCAGGTCGGGCGGCAGGCGGCCCGCGCGGCCGTGCCAGCCCATCCGGACGTCGAGGTCGCGGAAGGGGTCGTCGACCAGTTCACTGCGCAGGAGGTCGAGGATCGCGTCGACCTCTTCGGTATCGCGGTGCCAGTTCTCGGTGGAGAAGGTGTAGAGGGTCAGGTGCCGCAGGCCGATGTCCAGGGCGCCGTGGACCACCTCGCGGACGGCGGTGGCGCCGGCTCGGTGACCCTCGTGCCGGGGCAGGCCCCGCTGCTGGGCCCAGCGGCCGTTGCCGTCCATGATCACGGCGACGTGGGTGGGCAGGTGGGTGGGTGCGATCTCCGGTGGTCGCTCGCCGCTGGGGTGGGGTGGCGGAGGGCGGAAGGCCGTGTGGGCCGGGCGGGCGAGGGTGGGGCGGCTGCCGTGGGCGGGCTGGTGCGCGGGCGGCACCGTCAGGGGGGTCAGGCTCCAGGCCAGGGCCGCGCGGGCCCGGGCGGGGGCGAGGATCCGGGCGCGGGTGAGGGGCGCGGGCCGGGGCCGGGCCTGGAGCAGGGCCGGCCCGGCGGTGTCGATGGCGTCGAGCTGGGCGCGCAGCAGGGCCGCCATCGTGTGCAGGACGGTGGCGGGCCCGGGGTGCATACCGCGGCTGAGGCCCTCCTGGGTCACCCACCGGCGGGCCAGGCCGGTCAGGTGCGTGATCAGGGCGGATACGGCGGGGCTCCAGCGCCGGTGCGCCAGGTCGGCGGCGGACGCGGGGTGCTGGTCGAGGACCTCGCCGGGCAGCAGGAGGTCGCCCTGGGCGAGGTCGGCGGACAGGTCGGTGAGGATGTCCGTGAGCCGGACGCCGTCGAGGAACTCCTCGTAGGTCTCCCGGGTGTCCAGCCGGAGCGCCACGGGTACGCCGGCCCGGTCGAAGAGGGTGCGGACCTGGCCGAACCAGGGCAGCAGGTTGTCCCGGCCCCAGGTGCGCCACTCGGTCCAGTCGGTGAAGTGCCTGCCCTGGGTGTCGTCCCGCACCTGGGTCATGGCGGCGTGCAGTTCCGACAGGTCCAGGCGCCAGCGGGCCGCGGTGTGCACGAGGGCGTGGCGGATGGGGTCCGGGCTGGTGCCGGCGGGCAGTTCGCGGTGCAGGGCGGTGATCCACTCCTCGACCCGGGCGGCCCGTTCGGCGGCGGGTGCGGTGCGGTCGTCGCCGAGGTCGTCGAGGGCGTTGGCGGCCGCCCACAGGGCGTGCAGCGCCGGGCGCAGTGGTGCGGGCACCAACTGGATCAGGGCGTACTCCGCGGGGTCCTGCCGCCTGGTCCGGAGCCGGCACAGTCGGTAGGCCGCCCGTAGTGCCGGGTCGTCGCCGATCACCGTTCGTGCGGTGGTCGTGCGTCGGTCTGCCGGGGCTGGGGTCGCGGGAGGCACATCGCTGACAACGAGAGCGGTACGTCCAGGTATTGCGCTGATCAAGTGGGTCCGGCGACTCCGGGGGAGGGCCCGGGCCGGCGGCTCAGCTGTGGGGGCGGCGGGCGAGGGCCTTGTTCAGGGCCTCGCGGAGTTCGGGGGGCGGAGGAGGGCCGTCGGATTCCGCGCTGGCCGTGACCGCGGCGGCCACGTCGCGGAGCTTGGTGTTGGAGAGCTGGGACGTTTCCCGGAGGATGTGCCAGGCCTGGTCGGAGGTGCAGCCGTGGGTGGCCATGAGGATGCCGCGGGCCTGGTCGATGACCGGGCGGGAGGCGATGGCCTGGCGGAGCTGCTCGACCTCCGACTGGAGGACGTGCAGGCGCTCCGCGCGTTCCACGGCGACCGCCGAGGAGGCGGCCGGGGCGGGGTCGTGCGCCGCGGTGCGCAGCGGATCCGTGGTGTCCAGGCCCGCCAGCTCCAGGATCCGGCGCGGCTGGCCGTTCCAGTTCGTGGTCGTGACCGTCGTCGCACGCGCCAGGCCGTAGTCGCCCAGGACGTCAAGGAACTGCAGTCCGGCCGTGTCCATGAAATGCACGCCGCGCATGTCCAGGTCGACCCGGGTGATCGTGGCCGGCAGCTCGGCCAGGGTTCTGGCCAGGACGTCCGCGCAGCCGTGAACGAGCTCACCACGCGGGGTGAACTCGGCACGGTCCGCGTCGACGCGGCCACTGATGACCAGGGTGTTCAGCCCTCCTGTGAGGTGTGGTGATGCCGCTGACGTCATGTCACCGCCTTGTTGGTCCTCGTCGGTCGTCATCGGTCCCAGCCGGACTGCGCAACGGTCACGTCGCCCCCCCGGTGGACGTCGGTGTGAGGTGCGCCTGCCCCCCTTACCGCGTACTACACACGTTTCAGGGGAATGAGCTTTTCCCGGACGGGTACGAGCGCTGTGGACCAGAGCGTGGGGAGAGGGGCTTGAACACTCGATATCAGGTGCCGGCCGCCGGGCCCCGCGTGCCGGGCCTGGCGGTGTTTCCGCTGGCCGGGAGGCAGGGGGTCCGGGCGGCGGGAGAAGTCGGCCTGACGACCCGTGCGATCTGGGAAGGTGTACTGGAGCAGGCCGTTCGCGAGGATGAGGATGTCTACTACCTGGAGCTGTCCGACGTGACGTTCGTCGACGTCGCCGGCGCCGGTGCGCTCGCGGCCGCGGCCGGGCAGCTCCGGGACGGCCGCAGGTTCGTCGTGCGCCGGCCGCCGCCCGCCCTGCGACGGACGCTGGATCTGCTCTGGCCCGACCAGGCGGGGATCGAGGTGTCGACGTCATGACCACTGCCGTCACCGAGCCCTTCGGCCCCCTCGACCCCTTCGTGCACCCCGCGCTCTTCTACCGGGACGAGCAGGAGTACCTCGACGTCACCGTGCCCTTCGTGCGCGACGGCCTGGCGGCCGGCGAGCCCGTGGCGGTCGCGGTGCCCGGCAAGAACCTCGCGCTGATCCGGGACGCCCTGGGCGAGGCCGCGGGCGCCGTGAAGTTCCTGGACATGCGGGAGGCCGGGCGCAACCCGGGTCGGATCATCCCGGGCGTGCTACGCGCGTTCGCCGACGCCCAGCCGTCCGGGCGCCGGGTGCGGATCATCGGCGAGCCCATCTGGGCCGGGCGCTCCGCCACCGAGTACCCCGCCTGCGTCCAGCACGAGGCGCTCATCAACGCGGCCTTCCGGGGCCGTACGGCGACCATCCTGTGTCCCTACGACGTCGAGCAGCTTCCCGAGCATGTCCTCGCCGACGCGTACGCCACCCACCCCACGGTCATCCCCTCCGGCTCCCGGGCGGAGCAGAACAGCGAGGCGTACGCCCCCTGGGCCGTCGTCGACCGCTACAACGAGCCGCTGCCGCCCGTCCCGGACGCGCTGACGTTCCCCTTCGACTCCGACTCGCTCTCCCCGGCCCGGCACGTGGCCGTCGGTGAGGCGGCGCGGCTCGGTCTCACCGGCGTCAAGCTGGACGACCTGGCCCTGGCCACGGCCGAGCTCACCACGAACAGCGTGGTGCACGGCGGTGGCTCGGGTGTGCTGCGGATGTGGACCGAGGACGGGTACGTGGTGTGCGAGGTGCGCGACGAGGGACGGCTCGCGGACGTCCTGGCCGGGCGCCGGCCCGTCCCTCGCGACCAGCGCGGGGGGCGCGGGGTCCTGCTGGTCAACCTGATCGCCGACCTGGTGCGGGTGCACCGGAGCGACGGCGGGACGACGGTGCGCTGCTGGTTCGCCCGCTGAGGGCCTCGCCCCCGGGGCGGATCAGGCCCCCAGCGGATCCAGGGCCAGCGGTTCGATCTTGCCCTCCAGCATGGCGCCGAGGCCCTGTACGGCGCACACGTCCGGGCGCTCGGCGATGCGCACGGGCATGCCGGTCGCCTCGCGCAGCATCTGGTCCAGGCCCGGCAGCAGGGCGCTGCCGCCGACCATCATGATCCCCCGGTCGGCGAGGTCGGCGACCAGGTCGGGCGGGCAGTCCCGGAGCACCTTTCCGATGCCGTCGAGGATGGCGGTGAGCGGCGTCTGGATGGCGTCCCGTACGGCGGCGGTGTCGACCTGGACCGAGCGGGCCAGGCCCGTGGCGACGTCCCGGCCGTGGATCTCCGTCGAGACCGGGCCGTGCGGGGTGAGGCCATTGCCGGACAGGGCGAGCTGCAACGGCCGTACCGACTGGCTCGGCAGCATCAGCTCGTGCTCGTGACGCAGGTGCTGCACGATCGCGTGGTCGACGGCCTCGCCGCCCACCGGGATGCGCTCGGCGGTGACGATCGCGCCCAGGGACAGCACGGCCACCTGCGTGGCCGCCGCCCCGCACACCATGATCATCGTGGCCTCGGGCTGCTCCACGGGCAGTCCGCAGCCGACGGCGGCGGCGATCAGCGTGTCGACCAGTTCAACACGGCGGGCCCCGAGACCGACCAGTGTCTCGATCGCGGCGCGCTGGGCCAGCGGGTCGGCGTCGTGCGGGGTGCAGGCCGCGGCGCGCAGGATGGGCTTGCGGCGCAGGCTGCGGCGCATCTTGTCGCCGAGCAGGTGCCGCAGCATGCGCTGGGCCATCTCGATGTCCACGACCGTGCCGCCGGAGACCGGCCGTACCACCCGGATGTAGTGCGGCGTACGGCCCGTCATCTTCTCGGCGAGCTCGCCGACCGCGATCAGCGCGCCGGTGCGGGTGTTCACGGCTGCGGCGGACGGCTGGTCGACGACGAGCCCGGCGCCCTTGACGTAGACGCGTGTGCGGGCCGCACCCAGGTCGACGGCGAAGTGGCAGCGGCGCAACTGCTCCAGACTGGCGGTCATGGCAGGTCCTCCCGAGAGCACAGACCGTGGAGGGCCGCCAGACGGCGGGCCTCCCTCGCCATCGTGCGCGGCAGGGGACGGGGCCGCCTTTCCAAGGGGGCCGGGCGGGGTGCCGCCGAACGGGGGGTTCGGCGCGGCTAGGTCTGGAGCGAGCGGGCGGCTTCCAGCAGGGGGGCCAGGGAGGTGACGGTGGCTTCGCAGCCCGCCTCGCGGAGTTGCCGGCCGGTGGTGGTGTTGCGGGCGAGGCCGATGAAGCGCAGGCCGGCCTGCTGGGCGGCGGTGAGTTCGGCGACCGTGGAGCCGATGAGTACGCCGGTCGCGGCGGCACCGCCGGAGGAGTGCATCGCGCGCAGGAGGCAGTCGGGGTGCGGGGTCAGCAGGGCGAGGTCCTTGCCGCGGCCGTGGACGCCGGCCAGCGGGAGGCCGTAGGGCTCCAGGTAGCGGTGGACGGCCGGTGCGCCGACGTCGGTGACCACGCTGACGCGGCGTCCGCAGTCGTGCAGGGCGCGGACCAGCGGCACACAGTTGTGCGTGGTCGGCGCGGCGGGGAGCGCCAGCAGTTCGAGTTCGTCCAGGCGGTCCCGGAGCAGCGGGCCGAGCCGGTCGTGGGCGAACGCCCGCAGGACGTCCAGCGGATGGACGAACGTCTCCCGCCCCGCCGCGACCGCGGTGTCCCGCGGGTCGCGGTGCTCGGCGACCAGGGCGAGCAGGTCGAGGGCGGCCTCGCGCGCGGTGGTCGCGGAGAACAGGCGGGCCACGGGACCGTCGAAGCCGAGCAGCACGGTCTCGGCGTCGCCGAGGAGACCGGACAGCGGGCGCGCGGGCGGGGCCGGGTCCTGTGGTCCGGGCAGGGCCGCCCCTTCCGGGGCCAGCTGCACCGACGCCGTCACCGACAGCCCCGGCACGGGCCACCGGCGCAGCCCGGCGTTGACCGCGCGCTGGGCCGCGCCCGCCCGGCGCAGCGGATGCCGTCGGGTGATCCGGGCCGCCTCCTCCAGCAGATGGTCGAGCAGCGGCTCGGACACCCGGGCGACCTCACAGCGGACGAAGGCGACCGGGTCGTCCACGTGCCAGGACAGCTCGACCGCCGCGGCGAAGGCGCCCTTGCCGGAGCTCGGCAGGGAGACCCGGTGGTGGGACTGGTGCGTGGTGAGGTCCACCTCGTAGTAGGTGACATGCCGCGGCGGCCCGTCGCCGTGCGGCTGGGCGGGGTTGAGGAGGGTGAGCGGGCCGTCCGGCTGGGTGTGGACGACGGCCGTGCGGCCCGGGGCCGGTATGCCGAGCCGGCGCAGATCGTGTGTGATGAAGGGCCCCCGCACCAGGTCGCGGTCCTCGGGTTCGGGGGCCGTGGAGGGGGACAGCGGGCAGTACCAGGCGACGGGCGGGGTGTCCGTGGCGCCGCCCTGGTAGAGGGGCTGGAAGCGCTGGGGCCCCTGCGCCGCCGAGCTGCTGGCGAACTGCTCGTACACGGCCGGGGAGACGACCACCTGGAGGTCGGCGGGCACAGGCGCCGCCACCGGCGGCGGGGTGGGCCGGTCCCAGAACGTCACGGTGAGGGGCGGCGGGTCCACGAGGCCGGTCAGGACCTCGGGGAGCCAGCGCACCACCGCGACCAGCACGGGGAGGACGTAGGTGCCGGGCTCGGTGTGGACCACGTAGCCGTTGCCGCGGACCCGGACATCGACCTGGTGGGTGGCGAGGGCGCCGCGGGAGAGCATCTCGTGCACCGCGTACTCGAGGGTGATGCGTGCCTCGGGGTGGCCGGTGAGGTCGTCGGCCTCGAAGAGGATGGTGGGGCCGGCGCCCTCTTCGGACGCCGTCCGCTCCAGGTCGGCCAGCGTGGTCTCGAGGTCCAGCCTGAGGGCGCGCAGACGGTCCCGGGTGGTGGCGGCGGCGGGGCCGGGGACGCCGTCGAGGGGGTCGCCGTACCAGAGGTCGAGGACGCGGCGGA
Organism: Streptomyces sp. NPDC056948; assembly: GCF_042674225.1. Lineage (NCBI taxonomy): Bacteria > Bacillati > Actinomycetota > Actinomycetes > Kitasatosporales > Streptomycetaceae > Streptomyces > Streptomyces sp. NPDC056948. Next base: position 50,730 of record NZ_JBHUQX010000001.1, on the reverse strand, counting down.
GTTCGGCGGGGCCGCGCATCGTTTCGCCGAGGAGATCCTCGCAATGGAGCGCGTCGACATAGACGTCCGGCAGGTGCACGGCGTACGCGCGCGAAAAGGAGACGAGCCCACCGGGGGGCAGCACGGGCCGCACCTCCGCCGCCAGGCGCTCGAGGCGGTCGGCGGCCTCGTTCTCCGGCAGCGGCTCCTCCCACAGTCCTGCGGCCAGCTCGGTGTGGGTCAGGCGGCGTCCGTGGTCGAGGAGCAGCATGCACAGCAGTGCCTGGGCGTGCGGTGAGGGAGGCTCGATGGGGTCCGTGCCGTCGCTGATGCGCAGCGGACCGAGCAGGGTGACGTGGCGCGGCGGCAGCCATGGGGCGGTCGCGGGCAGGCGTGCGGCGTGGGCGGCGGCTTCGGGCAGCCGGTGCCTGTCGATCAGGTCGAGCAGGCGCCCGTGCCCGGCGGGAACCGACATGCCCGCGCTCAACTGCTTGAGCAGCCACCGGAACTCGGCGACGTCCGATTCCGGGTCCTTGCCCCGGGACTCCTCGCCCAGGGCGAACCGGCTCAGCAGCACGGTGCCGTCGGGCCGCAGCAGCAGACCGGCGGGCCCGCGCTCCCCGCGCACCAGACCGTGCTCGTGGAGGGCCTTGAGGCCGGCCATGCCCTGGCACACCAGACGGGCGAAGGTCCGGAAGGTGATACCCGACAGCACCTCGGACAGCGACAGGCCGTCCACGAACTCCGTCACCAGGTACGGCGCGTCGTCCTCCACCCCGAAGTCGAGCACCCGCACCACATGCGGATCGTCGATCCCGGCCACCGCGCGCGCCTGCCTCAGGAACCGCTCGTGCGAAGCGGGCTGGTCGCGGTACCGGCGGACCACCACCTGCTGGTCGGTGCGGACGTCCACGGCGATCGCCATCCGTCCGTTCCACTCGCGCCGCCCGGCCAGCCGGTACCGCCCCGCGAACAACGGCTCCGGCGCCCCTTCCCCGCCCAGTCGCCGCACCGTCTCCTCGCTCACCGTCGCGAACGCGGGCCCCGAGCCGTTCTGTCCGCCGTCCGTCTCGGCCCGGAACTCCCCGGCCGCGAGCCCCGCCCGCTCGTCGATCAGACCGCCGACCCGTTCGAGGAACTCCCGGGTCCGTCCCCGAGCCGTACGGGGCAGCGAACGCAGCAGCAACTCCCTCACTCCGGGCCGGAATTCGTAGGAGCCGGGCGGGCCCGGGGCCGCCGCGAGCATGCCGCTGAGGATCACCTCGGCGAGGTGCTGGGGGTGCGGGTCGCGGTCCACGGTGCGCTGGACGAGGCGCATCACCGGCACCGAGGGGACCGCCAGCGCGAGATGCCCGGCGAGGCGGAAGGCCTCCGGGGACGCGGTCGCGCGGAAGCGCAGCACCAGGTCCTCCGGGGACGCCGAGGCGAGGTCGGGGACCGGTTCGGCGGGTGGTGCGGGGGCGGGCGGCAGCCAGGCCGCCGCGCCCGGGGTGCGGGCGCCGCCCGGGTCGGAGACCAGGGCCGCCCAGTGGGCGAGCCAGGGGGCGCCCGGTTCCAGGACCGGCAGGGGCAGGGCCTGGTCGGGGGGCGGCGTGGCTTCGTAGGGGGCGAAGGCGAGTGTCGCCGAGGGCGCCGCCGTGGACGGGGCGGTCAGCAGGCCCGGTTCGGCGGGGAGTGCCGTGGTGGGCCAGAGGTGTTCCGGCAGGGGCTGGACCACGGCGAGCGGCATGTGACGGGCCCACTGGCGCAGGGTGCGGTACCAGCGGTCGCCCGCCTCGCCAGGGCGCCACTGCGGGCCCATGCAGTCACTGATGACGAGGGTGACCGTACGGCCGTCGTCGAGGACGGGGACCTGGCGGGCCCGGCCGTCGGGCGTGGCCGGATGCAGGGTGACGGTACGGAAGATGCCCGACTGGGCGAGGGCCGTGTGCAGTTCGCTCACCAGGGGGCGCCAGACCGGCATGGTGGGGCCCGTGTCGTGCACGAGGTTCAGCCGCAGCCAGCGGTCGGGGGCCGGGCGCAGCACCGGGAGCCACACGTCGGGGTGGGCGCCGAGCCGCGCGATCCGGTCGGCCGTCGCCCGTTCGTCGAGCACCCGCAGGTGCGGGGAGGGCACCTTGCGCTGCAGCGGGCGCAGGGCGCGCTGGAGTGCGAGGGGGTGGGGCAGCATCGGGGGCGCGGGGGCGAGAAGGGGGGAACCGCCGCCGACCGCGTCCCCCTCGGCGTGGCCCGGGGAGCGCGGGGCCGGCAGACGCAGAGGGACACGGTCGGGTGCGGGCGCCGGGGCCTTCGGTGGTGGCTCGGAGGAACGTGGTGGTACGGGGTCGGCCGGGGGGTCGCCCTCGGGCGTGGGGGCCTCGGCTGTCTCGTCGGGCGTGGCGGGGCCGACGGGCCGGGACTCCTGCGCGGACGGCTCGTCCGCCTCCAGCCGGCCCGCCAGCCACAGCAGTTCCGCGAGCTCCCGGGGCGTCGGCGACGCACCCGCGGCGGACAGCGCCGCGGCCAGGCGGGCGACGGGGGACTGCCCGGCTCCGTGATCAGAAGCCATCGCCGTCGGCCGTCGCGCTGAGGTACGGCATCAGCTGCTCGGCGAGGTCGTCGCGGGACTCGGCGTCCAGGCCGGAGACTCCCGTGAGGTAGAGGGCGTTCAGGAGCTGGTCGGTGGCCAGTTCGCCGCCGCTGGCCCGCTCCAGGAAGCGGGTGATCAGACGGTCCGCGGCGGCGTCCGGGGTGTCGAGGTGGGCGCGGACGATGTCGGTGAGCTGGTCGCGGTCGGGGCGGCGCAGCTTCAGCCGGACGCAGCGGCGCAGGAAGGCGGGCGGGAACTCGCGTTCGCCGTTGCTGGTCAGGACGACGAAGGGGAAGGCACGGCAGCGGACCCGGCCGCGGTGGACGGCGACCGGGGTGTCCGTGCCGTCGGCGAGGACCTGGGCCGCCGTGTCGTCCGAGTGGCGGGCGGCGCGGACCAGTTCGGGGATCTCGTACTGGCCCTCCTCCAGGACGTTCAGCAGGTCGTTGGGAAGGTCGAGGTCGCTCTTGTCGACCTCGTCGACGAGCAGGGCCCGGGGCCGGTCGTAGGGGAGCAGGGCCGTGCCGAGCGGGCCGAGGCGCAGATGGTCCTCGACGTCGCCGGCGGCCGGCCGGTCCTGCCGCTCCCGGTCCTGCCGCTCCCGGTCCTGCCGCTCCCGGGCCGCGTACAGCCGGGACAGCGGGTCGTACTGGTAGAGGCCGTCGGCCAGAGAGCTGCGACTGGTGATGTTCCAGCGCAGCACCGGGCCGAGGCGCAGCTCGCGCGCCACCGCGTACGCCAGTGAGGACTTGCCGGTGCCGGGCGGGCCGGTGACGAGCAGGGGGCGGCGCAGGCAGAGCGCGGCGTTGACGAGCCGGACGCTCTCCGGGGTGGCCACGTACGACTTGGCCCGGTGCACGCGGTCGGGCGAGACGGCCGTCGCGTCGTCGGTGTCGTCGGGCGGCGGCAGGGCGGGCCCGCCGTCGAAGGCGCGCCAGGGCGGTGGGACGGGGAGGTGGTCGATGCCGTCGTGCGGCTCGTTCCTGCCGGTGTAGACCGACCAGTGCGGCATGGGGGGTGGTCTCCGCTCTCCGTTTTCGTGCTGGTGTTTCTCAAGGCGCCCCGGACCGCGTCCGGGTGGGTCAGGACACCGGCGACCCCGCGTGCGCGGCGGCGACCGCGTGCGGGTCGGTGAAGACGCGCGGGTCGTCCCACAGCAACTGGATGCCGTGCGCCCAGTGGTCCTCCTCCGCGTCGGCCTCCTCGCGCAGGGCCAGGATGTGGCGCGGGAGTTCGGCGGGCGGTACGGCCGCCACACAGGCGTCGAGCGCGTCGAGGAAGGCCTTGCCGGTGCAGCCGTCCGCTCCGGCGCACTCCTCCTGCCCGGAGTCGCAGCCGCCGCGCGACCACACGATGACCGGGGCGGGCGCGGTGAGCGAGGTGTCGAAGTGCGGTCGGGTACGGGGGGCGGCCGGGGCGGTGCCGAATCCGGCGAGGCAGGCGTCGGGCCGCCGCATCCGCATCCGCAGCCGTCCGGGCTCCTCCGGGCCGCCGCACTCCACGCGGTGCATCCGCGCGCCCGGCAGGGAGTCCAGGCGCTTCCACGCCCGGGTCAGGACATGCCGGGTGCTGGCCTTGCGCCGGGCGTGGTCGGTGACGACCAGCGGGTAGACGCAGCCGAGCGGGGTCGCGTCGTCGGGGGCGCTCTCCCAGAGGTCGACGGGCCAGTCCAGCCAGTCCCGGGGCAGCGCGAACGCGACGAGTTCGTCGGCGCCGGGCGTCAGATACCGGAAGGCCGCCTCGATCCGGTCCCGCACATAGGCGTGCAGCCGGTGCTGTTCGACCGTGCCGGAGTCCACCGGGTGCCGTCGACCCTCGCTGTACGCGGACACCTCGACACGGACCAGGCCGTCGCCCGCTCCACTGTGCCCGAGCTCGACGAGGATGGGCGACCAGTCGGGCGCCGACGGCTCCACGGCCGGGGTGTGCAGCAGGGCTTCGAGCCGGTCGGCGAACCGGGACACGGTCCGTGCGGCGCCCGGGCCGTCGAGTTCGCACAGCACGAACAGGGCCGCCGACCACAGCGAGTCGAACCCTTCCTCGGGCGGCGGCGGGTCGAAGGGGTCGGCGGCCGCGGTGTAGAGCCGGGCGGGGTCGCAGTCCACGCCCGCCCGGGCCGCCTTCTCGACCAGGGCGCGCAGCCGGGCCCGGTCGGCGCCGGTGTGGTCGGAGGTGGGGACGAGGCTCTGCAGGTCCGGCCAGTAGCGGGCCATGACCTGGGTGGGCATCATCCGGCCGTTGCGCACGTCCCGGTTGCCGGCCGCGGCCGTGACCATGCCGACGACCTCGCCGGTGTCGGCCAGGGTGACGGCCGCTCCGCTGAAGCCGGGGGCCAGGGCCTGTCCTCCCAGGTGCCAGGCCTCGAGCTGGAGCCACTCCCGTTTGATCAACTGCGGTGCGGTGACGCGGTACTCGGCGAGGGTGCCCTCGTCGAAGCCGGCCGGGAAGCCGTAGACGACGAGCTTGCGGGGGCTCGTGCCGTGGGCGGCGTCGACGGGCGCGAGCGCGGCCGGGGCGATGGGCATCTCCCGGTCCAGTTCCAGCACGGCGAGATCACCGAGGTCGGTGCCGGCGCCGGTCCAGCCGCCGTGGGCGACGACCCGGGCGGGCACGGCCGGAAAGCCGGGCCGCTCCGTGAAGGTCACCGTCAGGCCCTCGCCGTCCTGCACGACATGGGCGCAGGTCAGCACCGTGCCGGGGGTGACCAGGAAGCCCGCTCCGGCCACCTGGCCGCGTAATTCGATCCGGGCGTGCCACTCGGCGCTGTTCAGGGTGGTCTCCAGGGCGCTGCCCAAGGCGCTGTTCATGAGGCGGCGCCGGCCTCCCGAGCACCGGACCCCTGCGCACCGGCCTCCGGAGCGGACGCGGCCCAGGACAGCTTGACCACCAGATGGCCCTCGGCGGTGCCCTTGGCGATGAACGCGCCCGCCTCGGCGGACAGTTTCACCCCGAACTCGATCTCCACGCCGTCGGGCTTCAGCGAGCCGTCCCGGAAGACGCGCAGCGCGGACTCGGCGGCGGCGCGCACCCCGTCCAGTGCGCCCTCGAAGGTGCGGGTCGCCTGGACCGTCCCGTCGCCGCGGGAGACCAGGCGGGAGCCGGACCGCTCCTCCACCCCCTCGACCGCGACCACGGCACCGTCACCGGTCCTGAATTCGACCAACCCGTCCACGGCACCCCCGTCGTCCCACTGCACTGAGCATTTCCATTGTTACGGAAGGTACTTGATGTTGCGTGGGGCATCCACCGGACTCACGGACCGACCGGACTCACGGACCGACCGGACTCACGGACCGACCGGGCTCATGGACCGACCGTCCCGCGGATCACCCCCAGCTCCACCAGATCCTGCGGCCGGATGCGGAGCTGGTCCGCCGTCGGCTCCACCTCGCGCGGCGGCCGCTTGAGGATGGCCGCCGCGAGCTCCGGGGCGATCACCGAGAAGTAACTGTCGGGAGTGGCCCAGGTGTTGCCGGGCGCGGCCAAGGCCAGCGCGCCGCCGGAGCCGCCCTCGCCGATCACCAGCGTCGTCACCGGCGTACGGGCGCCCGCCACCGCCACGAACAGGTCGGCGATCGCCGCGCCCGCGCCCTGCCGCTCCGCCTCCGCGTCGTTGGCGGCGCCCGGGGTGTCGACGAGGGTCAGCACCGGGATGCCGAGCCGGTCCGCGAGCCGGATCAGCCGGGCGGCGGTGCGGTAGCCGGCGGGACGGGTCGCGGTCCCGGTCTGCGCCGCGTACGCGACCGTACGGCCCTCGTGCTCACCGAAGCCGCACAGCATCCCGTCCGGGTCGGTGCCGCCGCAGCGGTCGCCGCTGATCGCGACCCGATGGGTGAAGTAGGCGTCCAGATAGGCGGCGGCGCGCGGACGCCGGGGCGAGCGGGCCCGCCGGACGGCGTCCCAGCCCGTGCCGGGCAGGCCCGCGCTGTCGCCGAGCGGTTCCGGCGCCGGGGCGGGCGTACCGGACCGGGACGTCAGCAGCGGCAGCCACCGCCCCAGCGCCTCGCGCAGCTCCTCCGGCCGTACGACCGCGTCCACCGCCCCCGCCGCCGCCTGCGCCTCGGCCGTGTACGCCGCCGGGTCCGCGTCCGCCGGCCGCACCCGGGAACCGGCGAAGCCGACCTGCGCCCCGGGCAGTGCGAGGACCACGTCCGCGCCCGCGCCGAGGGTGGCCCAGCCGCCCCCGGTCGTCGGGTCGCGCACCACGGCGACCTGGGCAAGACCGGCCTCCCTGGTGAGCGCCGACTGCCGGGCCACCCGCTGGAGCTGGGTCAGCGCGAGCATGCCCTCCTGCATCCGGCTGCCGCCGGTGGCGACCAGCGGCACGACCGGGAGGCGGTGCGTACGGGCGTACGTGTACGCCGCCTCCAGCAGGTCGCCGGTGCGCTGCCCCAGGGAGCCGCCGAGGAAGCCGAACTCGAACGCGATCAGCACGGCCCGGGCACCGCCGATCCGGGCGGTGCCGCAGACCACGGACTCCTGCTCGCCGGTGCGTTCGGCGGCACGGGCGCGGGAGGCGTCGTAGCCCGGCCACGCGAGCGGGCCGTCAGGCCTGGGGTCCCTTATGGATGCGGGGAGTTCGGCGAAGGTGGAGTCGTCGGCGACGAGGGCGACGATCTCGCGGGCCGAGTGCCGGTCACTCATGGGTCAGCGCCCGCTTCATGATCTTCCCCATGTCGTTGCGGGGCAGCGCGTTCAGGTGGTGGACGACCCGTGGGCGCTTGTGCGGTGCGAGGCGCTCGGCCACATGATCGGCCAACTCGGCCAGGGCGGGCGGTGACTGGGGATCAGCGGGCACGATCCACGCCACGATCCGCTCGCCCAGGTCGGGGTCCGGCTCCCCGGTGACCGCGGCCTCCCGCACCCCCGGGTGTTCGAGGAGCGCGTTCTCGATCTCGCCGGCCCCGATCTTGTAACCGCCGCTCTTGATCAGGTCGGTGGCCTTGCGGCCGACGATCCGGACATAGCCGTCGGGGTCGCGCACCGCCATGTCGCCGGTGCGGAACCAGCCGTCGGCGGTGAAGGCGGCGGCGGTGGCGTCGGGCCGGTTGAGGTACTCGGTGAACAGGTTCGGGCCGCGCACCTGGATCTCGCCGACGGTCTCCCCGTCGTACGCGCCGACCTCCGAGCCGTCCTCCTCGACCAGCCGCAGCTCCACGCCCGGCAGCGGCACGCCGACCGTGCCCGGGCGGGCCTCGCCGTCGGCACGGACGCTGGTGTTCATCAGCGTCTCCGTCATGCCGTAGCGCTCGATCACCCGCCGCCCGGTCGCCGTCGCGATCCGCCCGTGGTCGTGCACGGGCAGCGCGGCCGAACCGGAGACCAGCAGCCGCGCCCCGGTCAGCGCCTTCACCAGCTCCGGGTCGCTGGTCACCGCCTCCGCGATCCGGTGGTACATCGTCGGCACGCCGAACAGCATGGTCGCGCCGCCGGTCAGCTCGCGGGCCACGCCCTGGGTGCTGAACCGGCCCAGGTGCCGGACCGAACCGCCGCGCCGCAGCGGGCCGAGCGTGCCCAGGACCAGGCCGTGCACGTGGAACAGCGGCAGTCCGTGGACGAGGACGTCGTCGCCGCTCCACTGCCAGGCGTCGGCCAGCGCGTCCAGGGTCGAGGAGATCGCCCGGCGCGGGATGACGGCGCCCTTGGGCGGGCCGGTGGTGCCGGAGGTGTAGACGATCAGGGCCGGGTCGGCGTCGTCGGCGTGCTCCTCGGGGACGGGGCCCGTGCCGTGCACGTCCACGTCGAGGCGGGGCAGCTCGTGTACGGGGGAGGGGAGTTGGTCCTCCGGAGCCGTGAGCAGCAGGTCGGGGGCGCTGTCCGACAGGATGTGCCCGAGCTCCTTCCCGCCCGACTTGGGGTTGAGGGGGACGGCGGGGACGCCGGCCAGCAGGGCGGCGACGACGGCGACGGCGGTCTCCATCGTGGGCGTCGCCCAGACGGCGACCCGCCTGGCCTCGCCGATGCGTCCGGTGAGTGCGCCGGCCGCCGCGGCGAGTTCTCCGTACGTCAGTGAGCGCGCGCCGAACCGGAGAGCGGGCCGGTCGGCCGGGGCCTCGGTCAGGGCCGGGAAGAGAGGGGTCACGCGTCCATCTCCTTAGCTGTTGTGCCTGTCTGTCTGTTCCTGGGACATCGGCCGCCGGCCGGCTATCCCCAGCCGGGGACGACCATCACCAGCCACGCCGCCGCCGGGACGACCGCCACCACGATTCCTCCGTACACCATCAGCTGCCGGAAGAAACGCTCGCGGTCGACGTCCGGCGCGGCGGCCAGGACCAGGGCGCCGTTCGTGGAGAACGGGCTGACGTCCACGACGGTCGCCGATACGGCGAGTGCGGCCACCATGCCGATCGCGCCGATCTCGCCTCGCTCCAGGAAGGGGACGGCCAGGGGGATCAGCGCGCCCATGATTCCCACGGAGGAGGCGAAGGCGGAGACCAGCGCGCCGATGTAGCAGAGCAGGAGGGCGGCGAGGAGGGGGACTCCGATGCCGCCGACTCCCTCGCCGGCCCAGGTGATGGTGCCCATTTCGTCCAGGACGCCTACGTAGGTGAGTACGCCGCAGATGAGGAGGACGGTGGGCCAGGCGATCTGGCCTGTGGCCTTGCGGCTGTCTTCGGGCCACAGCGTGCTGAGGATCACTGCGAGGGTGATGGCGGTCAGGCCGGCGTCCAGGTCGAAGACGAGGACGGCGACGACCAGGGCGAGGAGGGAGGTGAGGGTGGCTGTGCGGGACGGGGTGAGGGTGGTTTCTTCGAGGGGCAGGGTGGGGGTGGCCGGGGCGGGACTGCCGTCGTCATCGCCGCTTTCGTCCACCGCGCCCTGCGCCCATAGCTTCAGCCCCCCGCACACGACGAACACCACCCCGGCGATCACCAGGTTCGCCGTCAGCGACGCCAGGAAGAGGACGAGTTCGTTGCCGGGGAGCTTCTCGCGTTCTACGAGGCCGTTGACGATCGAGCCGTAGATGCTGATCGGGGAGAAGCCGCCGGCCTGGGCGCCGTGTACGACCATCGCGCCCATCAGCAGCGGGCTGATCCTGTAGCGCGTGGCGAAGCTCAGTGCGATCGGGGCGACGATCGCGACCGCGGCCGGGCTGACCGCGCCGATCGCCGTGAGCGCGCCGGTCAGCGCGAACATCACCCAGGGGATGAGCGCCACCCGCCCCCGCACGAGCCGGACGGCGGCGTGCACCAGCCAGTCGGTGGTGCCGTTGGCGCGGGCGATCGCGAAGAGGTACGTGACGCCGACCAGGACGACGAAGAGGTCACCGGGGAAGCCGGCGAAGATGCCGTCCGCGTCGAGGTCGGCGACGAGCCCGCCGACCCCGAAGGCCGCGGCGAAGGCGAGCGCGCCCATGTTGACGGAACGGGTGGTGGCGATGACGAACACCACGACGAGGACGAGGATCGAGATGAGTTCGGGGGACATACGGGCTCCCGTCGTTGGGCCCCGGAGCGGCTGGGAGCACCTGGGAATGGTCGAGTGGCTGAGCCACTTGAGGTGCGTTGGCTGAAAGCGTGGGTGCGGCCCGGGCGCCCGTCAAGGGGTCGCGCGACAATTGGTTCAGCCACTCGGCCACCGGGCAGGCCGGTGTTACGCTCCCGGCGAGAGGGGGACTCCGTGACCGACGCCCTGCGCCCCATGACGAAACAGCGCCTCTACGAACAGGTGCTGGAGCGGCTGCGCCAGTACGTCGCCGAGGGCGGGCTGCGCGCCGGCGACCGGCTGCCGCCCGAGCGTGATCTCGCGCAGCGGCTCGGGGTCAGCCGGGCCTCGGTGAAGCAGGCGATCGTGGTGCTGGAGGTCCAGGGCCTGGTGGAGGCCCGGCACGGGGGCGGTACGTACCTCGTGCGGGACAGTCTCGACACCGAGCCCGTCGAGCGGATGGTCGAACGCCGCAGGCGCCTCCCGGATGTCCTGGAGGCCCGGGAGGCGCTGGAGACGAAGCTCGCCGAACTGGCGGCCGAGCGGCGCACGGAGGACGACCTGGCGGCGATGCGCTCGGCACTCGCGCACATGGCCGAGGAGATCGAGGCGGACGGTCACGGCGTGGAGGGCGACCGTCTGTTCCACGCGGCCGTGACGGCGGCGGCCCACAGCAGTCTGCTCGCCGAGTTCATGCGCTCCATCGCCGAGCAGATCGCCGAGAGCCGCACCGAGTCGCTCCGCCAGCCCGGCCGCCCGTCCCGCTCCCTCTCCCAGCACCAGGCCATCCTCGACGCGATCGCCGCGGAACAGCCCCGCCAGGCGGCCACGGCCATGCGCCGACATGTCCGCACGGTGGCGAAGGTGCGGCTGCTGGACTGGGAGCCGGGCGAGGAGGAGTAGCGGCGGCCGGGGCGATTCGCTCGGCGAAGAAGCCGTCACGGCCCGTGGTTCTACGCCGTCCGGGTCAGGCCGCCCGCTCCACCACGTCCGCCACCACACAGCTCACGTTGTCCGGGCCGCCGGCCTTGTTCGCCGCTCCGACCAGGGCCTTGACCGTCTCGTCCGGGCTGGTCCGCGAGGTGAGCAGGTCGTGTACGCGGTCCTCGGGGACGACACTCGACAGGCCGTCCGAGCACAGCAGGTAGCGGTCGCCCGGCTGGGCGTCGTGCAGACGGAGGTCCGGGATCACCGTCGCCCCGTCGCCCGTCAGGGCCTTCAGGAGGAAGGCGCGCTGCGGGTGGGAGACGGCCTCCTCGGCCGTCAGACGTCCCTCGTCGATCATCGACTGGACGACCGTGTGGTCGTGGGTGATGAGGAACAGTTCGCCGTCGCGCAGCAGATAGGCGCGGGAGTCGCCGATGTGCACCAGGGCCAGCCGCGAGCCCGTCCACAGCAGGGCGGTCAGGGTCGTGCCGATGTCTTCGGCGCCGTCGGCCACGTCCTGGACGGCCTGGGCCGCGCCCCGTACCGCGTCCTCCAGGAGGTTGAGGACCCCGCCGGCCGGGACCTCGTCCGTTTCCAGGGAGCGCAGTGCCTCCACGGCGGCGCTGCTCGCGGGCGCGCCGGCCGGTCCGAAGCCGTCGGCGACGGCGAGCAGCCGGGTGCCCGCGTACGCGGTGTCCTGGTTGGCGGGGCGGACGCGTCCGGCGTCCGAGTGGGCGGAGTAACGCAGTTCCAGCATGGCGGTGTCCTTTCCTGGCTCTTGCGAGTCCGTCGTCAGGTGATCGACCAGGAACGCGGCGAGGTCCCGCCGTACCGCCGTCTCCGCCTCGACCCGTGCCCAGTAGGCGCGGATCTCGCGGGCGGCGGCCGTCGAGTCGAGCGCGCACAGCCGGCCCACCCGGCGGATCTCGGCCAGCGGCATGCCCAGCCGCCGCAGCCACGCCACCAGCCGGGCCTGCTCCAACTGGGCCACCGCGTAGTACCGGTATCCGGTGTCCGGGTCCACCCGGGCGGGCCGCAGCAGGTCCAGCTCGTCGTACAGGCGCAGTGCCTTCGGCGAGAGCCGGCACGCCTTCGCGAACGCGCCGATCGTCAGCATGTCCATGCGTCCCCCCGCCTTCCTCGCGCTCGTCACGCTCGTCGCGCTCCTTGGTTCCGCCACCGATGCTGGGGCTTCACCAAAGGTGAAGGTCAAACGGGGTGTCGCGGTTCCTTCGAGGATTGTTAGCCTGCGCCGGACCGGGTTTCGATCGTTCGTGCGAGCATTCGTACGAGAATGGAGTCGCTGTGGCTCGCACCCCGCGCATCGCGCTCGTCACCTACGACCCCGGCGGCGACGTGAGCAAGGACCAGGACCTGCCGGTGCTGGCGGACGCGCTGCGGGAGGCCGGGGCCGAGACCGACGTCGTGCACTGGGACGCCCCTGACGTGGACTGGGCCGGGTTCGACCTCGTCGTCATACGGTCCACCTGGGACTACAGCTGGCGGGCCGAGGAGTTCACGGCGTGGGCCGAGCGCTGCGGGAAGGCGACGCGGCTCGCCAACCCCGTGGACATCGTGCGATGGAACGCCGACAAGAGGTACCTGGGCCGGCTCGCGGAGGCCGGGGTGCCGGCCGTGCCCACCCGCTACTTCGCGCCCGGCGACCCCGTCGACCTGCCCGACGACCACGAGTACGTCGTGAAGCCCACCTCCGGCGCCGGCGCCCGGTACGCCGCCCGCTACCCGGCCGGAGAGCGGGACGCCGCCCTGCGCCAGGTCGAGCGGATGCACGCCGAGGGCTTCACCGTCATGCTCCAGCCCTATCTGACCAGCATCGACACGCACGGCGAGCGGGCCATGCAGTTCTACGGCGGACGTCTGCTGCACGCCAGCCGCAAGGGCGCCGTCCTCGCGCCGGGCACCCCGTACGACGCCGACAAGATCGCCCACCCGGATCTTCAGCCCTGGGATCCGACCCCCGCCGAAGTGGCCGTCGCCGAGCGGGCCCTGGCCGCCGTGCCCCTGCCCGGTGATCAGGAGCTGCTGTACGCGCGCGTGGACCTCGTCACCGGGCCGGACGGGGAGCCGTGCGTCATGGAACTGGAGCTGATCGAGCCGAATCTGTTCCTGTGGCTGCACCCGGAGTCCGTGCCGAGGGTGGTGGAGGCGGTTCTCGCCGCCGCCGGCTGATCGCGACGACGCGTGGGGCATACGTCCCACAGTGAGGCTTTTGGTGTACTGGTAGGGCCATGCCCTCCGAGCGACGGTCCTGGGCACCGCTGCTGGCGGTGTGTGCCGGGTACTTCATGGTGATCCTGGACGTGACCGTCATCAACGTCGCCGTGCCGGTGATCGGGCGGGAGCTGTCGGCCTCGCTGACCGGCATCCAGTGGATCACCGACGGGTACACCCTGGTCTTCGCCGGGTTCCTGCTGACGGGCGGTGCGCTGGGGGACCGGCTGGGCAACCGGCGGGTGTTCTGCACGGGCGTGGCGGTGTTCACCGTGTCCTCGGCCGCGTGCGCGCTGGCGCCGAGCGCCCCGTTCCTGGTGGTGGCCCGGCTGGTGGAGGGGCTCGGGGCGGCGCTGATCGTGCCCGGTTCCCTGGCACTCCTCCAGCAGGCCTATCCCGAGCAGGCCGTACGCTCGCGGGCCTTCGGGCTGTGGGGCTCGATGGCGGGCATCGCGGCCTCCGCCGGGCCGCTGCTGGGCGGGCTGCTCGTCTCCACGGCGGGCTGGCGCTGGGTGTTCCTCATCAATCTGCCGGTCGGCGCGGCCTGCCTGGCGCTGACCCTGCGGCGCGTCGGCCGCTCGCCCCGGCGCGCCGACCGGCCCCTGGACTGGCCGGCGCAGTGCGCGGTCGTGGCGGCGGTGGCCCTGCTGACGGCGGCGCTCAACGAGGCCGGACGCCGCGGCTGGTCCGACCCGGCCGTGCTCGCCGGGCTGGGCCTGGCCGTACTGGCCGCCGCGGCCTTCGCGCTGCGCGAGCGGCTGGCCCGCTCCCCGGTGCTGCCCCTCGGCCTGCTGCGCTCCCGCGCCATGAGCGGCGGAGCCGTCATCGGCCTGCTGTTCAACTTCGGTTTCTACGGCATGGTGTTCACCGCCAGCCTGGAATTCCAGCACCAGCGCGGCTACAGCGCCCTCGGCACCGGGCTCGCGCTGTTCCCGGCGGTGGCGATGACCATGTTCGCCTCCGTCCTGTCCGGCCGGCTGACCCGCCGCACCGGCGACCGTCCGCTGGTCGTCTCCGGCATGCTCCTGGCCGCACTCGGGCTGGCCGGCTGGGCCGCGGCGGGCGCCGACCCCGCCTACGCGCTGCTGGTGCTGCCGATGATGGCCGCGGGATTCGGCACGTCCTTCGCCCTCACCGGCTCGACCGCCACCGTGATGGGCGCCGCCCCCGAGGCGTACTCGGGGGCCGCCTCCGCCCTGTTCAACACCACCCGCCAGGTCGGCAGCGCCACCGGCGTGGCCCTCGGCGGCAGCCTGCTCGCCTCGGCCACCGACTACGGCACCGGCATCCGGACCAGCATGTTCATCGGGGCGCTGGCCTATCTGGCCGCGGCGGCCCTCGCCTGGCGGTGCGTGCCCGCGAAGGCCGCGCGGTCCGACCGTCCCTAGGACTCACGTCTGCGCTCTCGAGGGTCATGTATCCGGGCGAACTACTGGCCAATATCCCCCACTTGGCCCAATCTCGCGATGTACGGTCGTCGCCGACGCCGTCGAGCCGCACGCTGGAGTGGGCATGGGGAGCAGCTTTCGCTACTGGGCCGAGCGCATCGTGCTGGGCCTCACGGCCACCGTCGGCATCGCCGTGACCCTGGCCGACCAGGTGGACCTGCTCGACGGTCTGGCCGGCGACACCGTTCCGAAGCTCACGCTGCTCATCCTCAGCACGGTCACGCTGTTCCTGCTGTTCGAGATCGACCGGCTGAAGGCGCTCGACAACATCAGCACCCAGTTGTCCAAGCTGGACATCGACGCCCTCGCGCGCGACCTCAAGCACGATCACTACGGCGGTGTGGTGCGGGTGCACCGGCGCTTCCCCGAGGAGACCTTCGAGGGGTTCCTGAACGGCGCGGACCGCGAGGTCACCATCCTCCAGACGTGGATCCCCAACGTGCACCGGTTCGAGTCGGCGCTGAAGCAGGCCATCGTCGACCGCCGGGTCCGGGTGCGGGTCCTGCTGCTGCACCCCTCCTCGCCGGTCGCCGACCTGCGCAACGAGGCGTTGCGCGGCCTGCGGGACCCCGCCCTGGAGGAGGACGTCCAGGCGGGCGTCGCCCGCTGTCTGTCGACCCTCGCCGCCCTCTTCCAGAGCGTGCGCGACGACGACCGGGCACGGTTGCAGGTGCGGGTCTACCAGGCGTTGCCGTCGATCGCCGTCTACAAGGCCGACGAGCACTACCTGGTCAGCTCCTTCCTGCACGGCCGACTGGCCATCGATTCCACCCAGTTGGAGATCGAGGGCGGCGGCACCGTGATGGGCGGGGAGATCCAGCAGGAGCTGGACACGTTGTGGCGCATCGGCCGTGACGTGGACCTGGACGACTGGCGCAGGTCGGTCGACACGACCCAGTGACCCGTGGAAGGGGTACGCACATGAGAGACCTGGACGAGTTCGAGGACGCCCTGATCGAGCGGTTCCGGCAGCACCCCGTGCTGGCCGGCACCGCGAGCCTCCCGGACGCCGACTTCGCCGCCCTGCTGCTCCAGCGGCGCTTCGTGTCCCTGGCCTTCACGCCCTCGTACGACCTGGCGATCGACCTGCTCCGCGACGAGGCGGGGCTGCGGATCGCCCGGGCCATCCTGCGCGAGGAGTACCCGGACGGCCGCGGCCACACCCCGTCCCACCGCGAGGACATGAAGGAGGACCTGCTCCAACTGGGCATCACCCGCGAGGAGCTGGTCGCCTCGCGGCCGACGGAGGCCACCCGGCGGGCCGTCGAGGACGCCTTCGCGCTGATCGCCGACGTGGGCGGGAGCGACGACGCCGATCTGCGGCTGCTCACCTTCCTGCGGTTCTGGGGCGAGGTCCTGGTGTCCGTCGAGTACGAGCACCTGTGGCAGCGCATGGCCCCGGTGCTGGCGGGCGACGGCGGGCGCAACCGCTCCCGCTTCTACTACCCGCACTACGTCCACGACGCCAAGGCCCACCCCCTCACCGCCGTCTCCCTGCTGTCGGCCACGCACTCCGACCGCCTGGCCACCCGGATCAGCGAACTCCTCGCGCGGGGGCGGAACTCCGACGCCTTCAGGGAGACCGAGGAGCGGGCCCTGCACCTCAAGACCGCCTTCTACGACCAGTTCCTCCCGGCTCTCGACCGGGCCGGAGCCCCTCAGTCCTGACCGCCGGTGACGGCCACCCGCTGGAGCAGGCCCCACGTGAACTCCGCGACGGCCTCCCGCCGCACCCCCGCTCCGTCCGGCGCCGTGAACGCCAGACCCCATCGGGTCGGTGCCGTGCCCTCCAGAGGACGGGCCGGGGCGAAGGCGCGGGCCGCCTCGTCGACCGTGCAGGACCAGGGGGCGAGATCGTCGAGGGTACTCAGCTCGGGGCCCTCGGCGCCCGGCGCGCGGACCAGCCACTCGTTCCACACGGCGCCGTTCGGGGCGGTCAGGACCTCGAAGCGCAGGGCGGGCCAGAGCGGCACGGGCCACAGCCACGCCTCGCAGTCCAGATCGCCGATGCGGCGGGCGGTACGGGACTCCGCCGCACCGAGGACCGACCGGTAGCGGGACAGGGGTGGGCGGGAGCGCGGGGAGCGGAGCATCGCCTGCCAGCGCTTGTTCGCCTCGCGCATGTCCGCGAGGGAGACTCCCAGCTCGTGCCGGGCGTCCTCCACCAGGCCGGGATTGTGGTCGGCCATGCGGCGCAGCAGTACAAGCTGGAAATCGAGCGGGGTGAAGGGGCTAGCGGGGCGCTTTCCGGAGGACATGGGAACCATCGTCGCCCACCGGGGCCGAACCGGGGCGGCGGCCGTCGGGCAGGAACAGCACCGAGTTGACGTAGCGCGGGCCCCTGAGCAGAGGGGAGGGCAGGACGCGGCGGAGCAGGCCGTGGGAGACGACGTAGGAGGCGTCGGCCTGGTGGTCCTCCAACGGGAACTCGGCCAGCGGCACCCAGGTGTCGCCCGGCAGCACCCAGCCGTCGTAGCCCAGCAGGGCCAGATAGGTCACCACCGGGGCGATCGGCTGGATGCGGGACTCCAGCTCCACGAACAGGGCCGGGCGGTCGCGGGCCAGCAGACCCGTCGCCCCGCGCAGGACCGCCGGCTCGTTGCCGTCCACGTCGATCTTGATGAAGCCGACGTCGCGCAGCCCCAGTTCGTCCAGCGTGACGCAGGGGACGTCCAGCGCCCGGCCGTGGATGTCACGGCGGACCAGCGAGGACACGCCCCGGTCGCCCGAGTCGTCCGACGGCAGCCACAGACGGGCGAGGCCCGGGCGGTCCGAGGCCGCCGCACGGACCACCCGTACGTTCGGCGGGCCGGCGGCGGCCAGCAGCCGGGCCAGATGGGGCACCGGCTCGATCGTCACGACCTGCTCGGCGCGGCCGGAGAGGCGGTGCGTCCAGGGGCCGTACCAGCCGCCGACATCCACCGCCGTACCGCAGCCCGGCGGGCACAGCTCGGCGAGCCGGGCCAGTTCCGGTTCGAACCGGGGATAGAGGGCCCGGGCCGTCGCGGCCACCAGACGGGTGGGCAGGAGGGGAGCGAGGCGGGCTGCCAGGCTGGTCACGGTGCCATCCTCTTGAGGAGTTCCTCGTGCTCGTCGTCCGGCACCTGTTCCCCGGACGAGGGCAGTAGCTGCGGAATGCCGTCGAGGATCGGATAGCGGCGGCGCAGCCGCGGGTTGTACAGGGACTCCTCCTGCTCGGCCTCCTCGGCCAGCAGATGCAGCGGGCCCTTGTCGAGCGGGCACGCCAGGATCTTCAGCAGTGGGTCGTCGGGCTTCATGGGGATGCCAACTCCTTGGCTGGGGCGGGCTCTTGGGGAGCGGAGTCGTGTTTGGGCATGGTCAGCAGTACGGCGACGGCCAGGGTCGTGCCCGCCACCCGCAGCGTGAGCCGCAGCGGCTCGTCCGGCAACGCCTCGCCGAACGACAGCGTGCCGAGCACCGCCGTGAACAGGCAGGTCACGGTCGTGCACACCGGCACGATCAGCGAGGCCCGGCAGCGCTGCAGCGCCGCCTGCGACATCACCAGGCCGAACACACCGGTGAACAGCAGCAGATACGGATACGGGGAGGCCAGCAGATCCAGGACCGCGCCGCCGATCCCGCTGGTCGTCAGCTGGCTCGACACACCCTTGATGGCCAGCGAGCTGACGCCGTACAGCAGGCCCACCGCCACGCCGTACTCGACGCCGGTCGTCGGGCGCCGGTGCCGGTTGCGGGCGCGCCGCTCGGCGGAGCCGTACAGCCACACCCCGGCCGCCAGCGACGGCACGCACACCAGCAGGATCAGCGGGTAGGGCGCCTCCTGGCTGACGGAGTCCGAGCCCTCGCGCAGGGACAGCACCACCATCAGCAGCGCGAGCAGGATCGCGCCCAGGGCGTACCGCTCCCGGCCGGTCGTCTCCTCGCCGAGCAGCCGGGCCGACAGCAGCACGAGCAGCACCAGGCCGGAGACGA
The DNA here is from genome assembly GCF_042674225.1 of Streptomyces sp. NPDC056948. Lineage (NCBI taxonomy): Bacteria > Bacillati > Actinomycetota > Actinomycetes > Kitasatosporales > Streptomycetaceae > Streptomyces > Streptomyces sp. NPDC056948. Next base: position 32,196 of record NZ_JBHUQX010000001.1, on the reverse strand, counting down.
AGATGCCCTGCGCGGCGGCGATCGGCAGCGTCCGGTACACCGCGAGCTGGGCGCCGAACCCGGCCGCGAGCGAAAGCGAACCGCCGATCCACAGCGGGCTGCCGAGCACCAGGCGCAGCAGCCGGGCGGGCTGCCGGATCGTCACTTCCGGCAGGGCGGCGAGCGCGCGTTTCTCCAGGACGAATCCGGTGCTGTACAGGACGTTCGCCAGCAGGGCCGCGGCCACTCCCCACCACATGGGCTACGTCCTCCTGGCGTGCAGCAGCAGGATCGACGCCAGCCGCGGCCGGGCGCAGGCGAGCCGGTCGAGCGGCCGCAGCGGTCGGGGTACGCCGTGGAAGGGAGCGCCTTCGAGCCCTACGACCGTGAATCCGGACGCGGCGACGAACTCCCTGAGCGCGCGGGCGGTGTAGAGGCGCAGGTGTCCCACGACCTCCTTCCCCGGGCGGCCGTGGATGCCGCGCAGACTGACCTCCGAGAAGACCGGCTGCACACCGGCGAGCAGCAGGGCGCGGTTGTACCAGGCGGCCAGGTTCGGGGTGGACAGCATGAGATGCCCGCCGGGCCGCAGGACCCTGCGGATCTCGTCGAGCGCGGCGTCCGGGTCGACGAGGTGCTCGATCACCTCGCTGAACAGCACCGCGTCGGCCGCCTCGGAGGCGAACGGCAGCCCACCGCCGGTGAGTTCACCGCGGATCGCGTACGGGATGCGGGTGCGGGCGCGTCTGAGGGCGTCCTGGGACCAGTCGACGCCGATGACGCGGTGGCCGGGCAGGAGGGGCGCGGCGGTGGCGGCGGCGGTGCCGTCGCCGCAGCCGATGTCGAGGACGGTGCGGGTGCCTTCGGCGGCCGGGCCGAGGGCCCGGGCCAGCATGCGGGCCTGGCGGAGGCTGCGGGGGGTGCCGGAGGCGACGGGCACGGCGGGGTTCTCGTAGAAGTCGCGCAGGTCGCGGGGCGGGGATCCGGGGGTGGTGGTCGTCGTGGTCGTCGGCGTCACGGGGTCACCTCCGTGGTGTGCAGATAGTGCTCGAAGAGGTCGCGGAGGTGGGCGCCGTCGCCGTGGCTGAGCAGGGCCCGGGACCAGCGCAGGGCCAGGTGCAGACGGCCGGCGGTGGAGGCGGTGGTGACGGTGAGGCCGCGCGGCATCCGGGCCGGGGCCGAGAACCAGACCGCGTGCGCGCGGCCCGCCTCCTCGCCGAAGTCCAGCGGGTACGGGATGCGGCCGATGTTGCTGAGCAGGGTCGTCGACGTCCAGGGCGCGGCGGCCCTGCGAAGGCCGCGGGTGAGGGCGGCGCGGGCGGCGACCGGGGCCCAGGGGGTGGTGAGGAGCGCGGCCCCGTGGCCCAGTTGGGGGCGGGGCAGGGCTTTCAGCGCGCGGGTCCGCTCCGCGGTCCGGCGGAGCAGGGTGGGCATCTCGGCCTTCAGCTCCCCTGGCGCGAACGGTACTTCGACCAGACGGGTGCCGTTGCCGATGGGCATGGTGGTGTCGCGGGGGCGGTCGTCCACGGGCATGGTGATGCGCAGGGGGCGGGGGCGGGCGCCGTGTTCCCGGTTCCAGTGGGCGATGGTCAGGGCCGTGGTGACCATGAGCTGGTCGTTGACGGTGTAGGGCGAGCCCTTGGGGCGGTGCGGGAGGGGGAGTTCGGTGACGAGCATGCCGTTGCCCGGGGAGGGGTCGGGGGTGCCTTGCGCCACCCGGGCGGGGGGTGACCAGTTGGTCGGCGTGTCCGGGGGCTCTTGTGCGGGCTCCGCGGGGCGGGTCGGGGGCGCGGCGGGGTTGTTGTCCCTGCCGCCGTAGAGCTCCGCGGCGGTGGCGAGTATGCGGAGGCAGGCCGGGCCGTCGAGGGCGGTGTGGTTGATGGTGAGGAAGAGGACGGTGCCTTGGGTTGTGCCGGCGTCGGGGCCGGGGTCGGGTTGGGGCGCTCGCCCGCGCCGGCGGGGTGCCGCTGCGCCCACCCGTGCCGCCCCAGCGGCACGATCGCCCGCAGCTAAGCCGACTGCTTCGAGTCGGATCGGCGGCGACATCGACAGGGGTGGTGCCTCCGCAAGCGCCCTCGTCCTGGCGTCCTGCAAGGCCCGCGGGCCCGACGGGGTGAAGGTCACCACCTCCGTGTCCGGCTCGCGCGTCAGCTCCCATTCGTAGCGGCGGCGGAACCACGGCCCCCTCGCCTCCCGCATCAGGATCCGGGGATGCCGGTGCAGGGCCTCCGTGAAGGCCTTGCGCAGGCGGGGCTCGTCGAGAGGGCCGGGGAGGTGGACCTCGATGTGGACCGTTTCCGGTTCCTCCTCCTGGAGGCAGTGCCGGGACACCTCGTCCACCACCGGGAACGGGATGCGGATCGGAGGGGTCATACGGGCTCGGTCCTCTCCGGGGCGGGCTCGCGCAGACTCACCAGACCCGCGAACAGGCCGATCAGCGCCAGCAGTTGGGCCACATGCCCGAACGCGCCCGTACCCGACCCCACCGGCTCCCCGGCCCCGATCGCGGCAGCGACCCCCGCTCCCGCCAGCGCCACGAACGCGATCGGCACCAGCAGGGCGTGCCGCCGCGAGGCCAGCAGCGCCAGCACCGGGACCAGCAGCGCGAACCAGCCCGCGATCACCGCTCCGACCAGCGTCAGCGCCACCGCGCCGAGCCACAGCCCCGGCAGTGGCGGGACCGGCTGAGGCGCGTCGGGGTTGGGGGCGCGGCGGCGCCACAGGGCGAGGCCCAGCAGCACCGCGATGCCGGCCCCGCTGCCGATCAGCCCGGCGTCGTACGTGGTGGCCGGTTCGTACGACAGCTTGACCGCGCCGCCCGCCCCGGCCGGGACCCGCCAGCCCTGCTGCCAGCCGTCCAGCCGCACCGGGGTCAGCTCCTTGCCGTTCAGGGTGGCCTTCCAGCCGTCGTTGAAGTTCTCGTACGTCGTGAGGTACGAGGCCGCGCCCGAGCCGACCGTCACCTCGCGCCGGTCGCCCAGCCAGTCCCGGACCCCCAGTTCACGCCCGGCCGCCGCGGCCTCGGGAATCGTTCCGCGGGTCAGGGTCACGTCCGTGAGCGCGAGCGGGCCCGCGTCACCGCCCTCCAGCCGGTGCTCGCCGGAGGGGAGCCGCACCTCCGAGTCGCCCCGGCCCTCCTGGCAGAGCGTCACCTCGACGCCCCGCCGCTCCACCAGATCCCGCACCGTTCCCTTCACGCCCGTCTGGTACAGCTCGCCGTCCAGCGCCACGTCCGGCCCCTTCCCGCACGGCAGGGAGAACTTCCGGGTGCCGTCCGGCTGCGGGGTGCGGTACTGGTCGAGGGCCGGGAGGTATGCCTCCGTCAGGCCCACCGGGAGGCGCAGGTCCTCGTCGGCGACCGGGTTGTGCAGGGTCAGCGGGGCGGTCTCGGTGACCGTGATGTCGAGCCGGTCCGTGGTGATCGGCGGGAAGCGGACCCAGCCGTTCTCGTCGACTCCGGCGATCGTCGCGCCGTCCGGTGAGCTGATGTGCACCTGGGAGGCACGGGTGGACAGGCCGCCCGCGGGAGCCAGGACGAGTTCGCCCACCGCCTGCTTGCCCTCCCAGCTCAGGTGGATCGCCGGCCGGTCGCCCGCGATCCAGGCCGTCGTCAGGTCGCCGTCGGTGAGGTTGCGCGCCGTCAGGCCCGCGCCGAGGCTCGCCGTGGAGTCGGCGGTGGCGACGATCCTGGTCTGCTGTTCGGGCGCGACCTCGTAGAGCAGCCGGTCGAGTTCCTCGCCCGGCACCGGCACCGCGCTCGCCTTCACCTCGTACGTCCCGGCGGCCGGTGTCGTGAAGCGGCGGTGCAGGCCGGCCTCCGTGCCGACCGCGGACAGGCCGGTCGGGTCGGAGGCGCGGTGCAGGGAGACCAGGGTGGCGGGAGCGGTGGCGTTGTCCGCGTCCGTCGGCAGCTTCAGCAGCCGGGTCACCTGCACGTCCGGCAGGTCGATCTCGGAGAAGCCCGCCCCCGTCAGACCGGCCCGGCGCTCCACCGAGTCCACGATCGTCAGCTTCATCCACCGGCTCGTGCCCTCGGGCGCCTTGATCCGCTGCGTCTTGCCGTTCGGCTGGAGGAAGCTGGTCTTCGAGCCCTTCTCGGTCTCCACCCGTACCTTCGTCGCCGCCGCCCGCACGCTCTCCTGCGGCAACGGCGTGACCTTGAAGGAGGACGGCATGTCGTAGGGGCCGGTGAAGCCGACGCGCAGCCACTGCCCGTCCGGTGTGTCCGGCGCGCCCTCCGCCCACGCGGTGTCCGGGTTGCCGTCGAAGGCGTTCACCGGGTCGTACTGCGGCAGGTGGAAGAGCCAGTTGCCGTACGAGGACGCCGTCACCGAGTCGGCGCCGCGCAGTTCGGCCACGGTCTGGTGGTCGGTCCCCTCGGCGGGCAGGATCTGGCGCGGCCGCTCGCCCGGGTCCTGCTGGGCGTCGGGAGCGTTGCGCTCGTCCTGTGTGTACGTGTACGACGTACCGGCGTTGACCAGGCCGAACCGGGTGTCGGCGCGCCGCATCCCGTCGCCCACCACCTGCACGGCGGGGGTGCCGAGCCCGGGATGGTTGTCGCCGGTCAGGACGGCCGCCCGTCCGCGCAGCCGGGACGCCAGCGGCAGCAGCGCCTCCGGGCCGCCGGACACCACGGCCGTGTCGGAGACCGGGGTGAGCCCGGCCTGCCCGGGCCGGATCACGTCGTCCCCGGCCGGCCGGTAGATCTCCACCGCCCGCTGCCGCGGATACAGGCCCTCGACCTGGAGCGGGGCGTCCTGCGCGATCCGCCCGCCGGTCATCACAGGACCGAGCCCCGTCACCCGCTCGTACCCGGACTGCTCCAGCGTCCGCTTGACCGTCGAGGTCGGCACCGCGCCGATCTGATCGGGATCGAGATCGTTGCGTACGACGACGTAGTACAGCCCGGCCCGGCTCAAGTAGTCGGCGAGACCGGGGACTTCGCCTCCCGTCAGCAGCGCCTGCTCGACGGCGTCCATCGCGCGCCGATTGCCGGGCGTGCCGAACGGAACGTAGTCGCGCTGCGCCCAGCGCGACTCGGCGAGCACGTCGAGCGGCTGGTCGATGGGGGAGCCCCAGGTGTACATGCCGTGCGCGGTCGCCGGGACGACCAGGGCACGGGAGTCGGGGGAGTACTTCTCCAGCCAGTCGGCCGTGGCCTGCCAGTAGGTCGGGAGCTTCTGGAAGGAACCCGCGTTGAGGATCGAGCCGTTGAGATACGGCAGCAGCAGCCCCGGCAGGATCAGCACCGCGGCGATCAGCGGGGCGAGACGCCGGCCGCGCACCGGGCGGGCCCCGCGCGGCTCCGAGGCCACACCCACCAGGTGGACCAGGCCCAGCACGAGCGCCAGCGCCAGCCCCGCCTGGAACTTGTAGATGTTCCGGAACGGCGACAGCCACCCGTCCAGCCAGCCCTGCACGACCCCGTGGAACGGCGCCCCGAACGCCCCGCCGTACCCGGCGAGCAGTACCAGCGCCGCCACGAGCACGGTCAGCACGAGCCACCGCCGCTCGGGCAGGTCCCGCCGGGCGAGTCCGGCGAGCCCCAGCCCGGCCGCCAGCGCCGAGCACACGATCACGACGACCGACGAGGCCACGGCCCACCCCGCGGGCAGCCACGCCTCACCGAAGTGCAGATAGGCGACCCAGTTGCCGGCGCCGCGCAGCGCCTCGGTCGCCGACATGGTGTCCGTCGTGGTCCGCGCGGTCTCGATGTACGGCAGGAAGTTCTCGCCGTAGACCCCGAGCAGCAGCAGCGGCACCCACCACCAGGCCGTCACGACGATCACGGCCGGGGCCCACCAGGCGATCAGCTTGCGCTGCCGGGGCCCGGGCGGCCGGGAGAGCAGATAGAGCCCGACCGGCAGCAGCGAGGCCAGGGTCGCCGAGGCGTTCACCCCGCCCATGAACGGCACGAGCAGCGCCGACCGCAGAGCGGCGACCCGGGCGGCGTACCGCTCGTTCGTCAGCGGCAGCAGCACCCACGGCAGGAACGCGCCGGGCAGCGCGGCGGCCGACGTCGACCCGATGACCGTGGTGAACACCGGCCACAGCGCATACGCCAGGGCCCCCAGCAGCCGGGAGGTGCCACTGCCCACCCGCAGCCGCTCGGCCAGCCGCAACGCACCCCAGAAGGCGACGGACACGACGACCGACATCCACAGCCGCTCCGCCAGCCACACCGGTAGCTGTACGAGGTCGCACAGCCAGTAGAACGGCAGCATCGGCCAGAGATAGCCGACGTACTGGTCCTGGATCCCGCCGAACCCGGCCCGGTCGTGCCACAACTGGCCCAGATCGGCGAGGAACTGCCCCGGATCGACGGTGACGCCCAGCTTGGTGTCGAAGGTCTGCCGCCCGGGTTGCACCACCAGGAACAACACGAACATCACGGCCCAGAAACCCAGCAGCCAGCGCCGCGACCGCGGGCCCTCGGGGGGACCCGCCGCGGTCGCGGTGGTAGGAACGGCTGCCGGGGGAGGAGCCTGGACCGTGGTTGTCATGTAGGACACCGCCGCAGAATGAGGAGGAGGTTCCAGGTGGCGAACTCGCGGATCCCGGGCGCCTTGACGACGGTCTCCGCGAGGAAGGGCCAGTAGCGGGAGCGCGCCGAGACGACCGTGACGTCGTCGCGGGCACGCACCTGCCGCAGGGTGGAGCCGATGTGCACCGCGAACAGGTTCTCGCCGAGCGTGTGCTTGGCGGGCCGGCCGGTCCGCCGCAGGTAGCGGGCGCGGGCCCGCTCGGCACCGAGGTAGTGCCACGGGGCCCACTCGTGCCCGCCCCACGGCGACAGCCAGTTGGTGAACGACACATAGATCAGCCCGCCCGGGCGCGTCACCCGGGCCAGCTCACTGAGAAAGGTCTCCGGATCGGCCACGTGCTCCAGCACGTTGGAGGAGAAGGTGACGTCCGCGATGCCGTCCCGCAGGGGCAGCAGATACCCGTCGGCGACCACCGCGCCGTCGGGCGGCTTCTCACCCAACTCGGCCATGTCCGGCTCGAACAGATAGGCATGGGCACCGCGACGCCGGAACTCCTCGGTGAAGTAGCCACTGCCCCCGCCGACGTCCAGGACGGTACGCCCGGCGACGGGCCCGTCGTAGGCCTCGACCTGATCGACGGCGTCACGGGCGAGCAGCGAGTAGCAGAATTCGGGATCGTCCTGCTCGTGGAGGAAGGCACGGAACAGGGCAAGAGATCTTCGAAACGAGGGGTCTTTCAACGTAGTCAAGGGGCGCGGGGCTGAGACATGTGCGGCTCCGCCGCGTGGGCGCGACCAGCCACGACGCACCGTAAGCCGCCTCACGGCCCCCAGCCCCTCACCGCCTCCGCGGCCACCACCCGGAACTGGCGCACCGTACGGTCCCACCGGTACGAAGCGGCCCGGTCCCGCGCCGCCTTCCCCATCAACTCCCGCTCCCGCCCGGCCAGGGCCAGCGCACACCATGCCGCGGCGAACGACGACTCACCCTGTGCGAGAACCCCGGTCTCACCGTCCACGACGGAGTCCTTGAGCCCGGGCACATCGAAGGCCACACTCGGGGTCTCCCGGGCCGCGGCCTCCGTGACGACCAGGCCCCACCCCTCCACGGCGGAGGGATGCAGCAACAACCAGGCCGCACACAGCAGCCGGTGCTTCTCGGCCTCGGAGACATACCCGGTGAACTCCACACCGGGCCCGGCGAGCCGCTCCAGCCTCTCGCGCTCCGGCCCGTCCCCGACGATCACCAACCGCCCGCCGGTCACCGGCCGCACCCGCTCCCACAACCGCAGCAGCAGATCGATCCGCTTGTACTCGACGAGCCGCCCGACGGCGACGAACAACGGCTCGGCCGAGCGCTCGGCTCTCGGCCCCGGCTCCTCGACACCGTTGTGCACGACCCGGATACGGTCCCGCTCGACCCCGATCGCCCGCAGCGCGTGGGCCGTCGAGGAGGACACGGCGACCATCAGGCTTCCTTGCTGCGCGCCGGTCAGCGCCCAGTGTTCGAGTCTTCGGCCGATCCGCGCCGCCGGGGCCAGCGGCCCGCCGAAGCGCATCTTCCACAGATCCGTGTGGACGTGGTTGACCAGACACAGCGTGGGACCGCGATGCCACAGGGGCGCCAGATACGGCATGCCGTTGCACACCTCGACCAGCAGATCGCAGTCGCCGATCTGGCGGGCGAAGGCGGAACGGGCGCGCAGATAGTGCCCGTACGGGCCGCCCGCCGACACGACCCGGTAGTCACGGAAGGCAGCGGGGCCTCCGCACAGCAGGGTCACCTGGTGGCCCAGCCGGGTCAGCCCGTCGGCGAGCTTGTCCACCAGCAGCTCGGAGCCGCCGGCGGAGGGGTTGTCCAGATCACGATGGGCGAGGAAGACGATCCGGCGCGGATGTGGGGGGAGCGCCGGAAGGGGTCGCTGCGCGCTGAGGGACGCGCGCAGCGGGGACGGTACGTGCTGGGGCATGGGTGCTCCAACTCGTCTCGGGGTGCGGAACTCAACGTGGGAAAACGTGGGGGGTTCGTTCCGAACGGGAGTCTGGAAGGGGAGTCTTGAAGAGGTCGGCCTGTGGGGGGCCTGAGCTCTTCCTGGGAGGGGAGTGTGGACGGGATGTGCTGGGGTGGGGTTGGACAGTTTTCGCCCGGACGATCGCCAGGGCTACTCACCGGCGTGACAATTTCGGGCTTTGTTAGAGCTGACGTCACATCACATCGTGAGGGTGGGCTGGGGTGTATCGGGCGTTTCGGACGGAACAGGCTGCTCCGGCTCCTTCCGCCCACGCGCCACGAGAACACCACCCATCACCGCGAGCACAAAACCGGTCACGGCCGCCCCGATCGGCAACGTCACGCCGACCAGCCGCAGTTGGCCGCTGTCCCGCTTCGCCTGCCGCACCGCTTCCTTCTGCGTCGCGGTGGTGAAGGAGACCTTCCGGCTGTCCAGCAGTACCGCCGCGTCCTTCTTCCCGCCCGGCGCCCGCAGGGTCCGCCTGGGCCCGGTCTGCGCGTAGATCACCCGGCCGGTGGCCTGGTCGACGACCAGCTCGAACCCGTGGTTGGAGTACCACTCCTCGGCCAGCACCTGCGGCCGGTCCCGCTGGTCGACGATGCTGCCGGGCACCATCCGTGTGCCGGTCCTGGTCGGCGGCACCGAGCCGGTGAACTTGTAGCCCGTGTAGCCCTGGATCTTCTCGGTGCCCCGGTAGCGCAGGACGACCGTGTCGCCGAGGGTGTTGTCCCACCACTGGTACGAGCGTTTCTGCACGTCGAAGGGGAACTTCAGATAGGCCTCGCCCTCGATGTACGGCTTCTCCCCGCAGCAGTGCACCGGCCGGGTGGTCTCGCGGTCCATCACCCAGCGGTGCGGCGTGAAGTCCAGCGCGTCGTGCGGATCGGCGGCCGGCAGCGACTTGTCCGTGTCGACCGTGGTGATCACGTCCCAGACGGCCTTGCCGCTGCGCTCGCTGTCCTCGACATTGCCCCGGACCCGCTGGGTCACGGTGATCTTCCGGTCGGGCACCGTCTCGATCCGGTCAGTGTCGAAGACGCTGCCCCGGCCGGTGTAGACGGCGGTCGTGTCGATGTCGATCGGATTCACCGCGGCACGCGGCTGCACATACCAGGCGAGCAGGGGCGCCAGCACCAGCAGGAACGTGCCGAGACCCAGCAGGACCAGGGAAAACGGAGAGGTTGTACGGCGCATCCGGGCACTCCAGTGGCTTGGGACGGCTCGACGTACGAGAGGGCCGACACGGCGGAGGAATCAGCGCGTGCGGTTGGGCCGGGAACCGTAGGCGGCTCTTGACGGGGTGTCAATGCTTGTCGAGACTGGGCGCGACAGGCAGGGACGGGACGCCGGGGTGGGGAAACCTCCGGATGATCTCCGGACGAATCCGGACAGAGAGGCTGACCCTGCGATGTCCAGACTGCTCGCTGCCGCGCTGACCGTCGCGCTCGCCGCCGCCCTTGCCGTGGGCGCCGCGCTGGGCGTGGTCGCGCTGCTCCAGGCCACACCCGACCAGCCGAACACCCCCCTGATCACGTACGAGCAAGCGGGCCAGGGGAGTTGACGGTGACAGCCGCCCGCACCGGAACCGTCACCACACGCTCGGCCTGGCACGACGTACCGCGCTTCCAGGTGCGCCGGTTCGCGGCGATCGCCATGGCCGAGGCGCCCGCGCTCGCCGAGGAGATCCTGGGCGAGATCCAGCGCGAGTATCCCCATCTGCCCTTCGTCCTCGACGACTCCGGCGAGCCCATGGCCCTGGTCGGCATCCGCCGCGCCATCGAGGTCTTCGTGCAGCACCTGGAGCACTCGGAGGGCCGGCCCACCGTCCCGCCCGGCGTCTTCCAGGACTTCGGCCGCGGCGAGGGCCTGAACGGCCGCTCGCTCGACTCCCTCCAGGCCATCTACCGCATGGGCGTACGCCTGGCCTGGCGCCGCTTCGCCGACATCGGCCAGCGTGTGGAGATCCCGCCGCCGGCGATGTACGAACTCGTCGACGCCGGCTACGAGTACCTCGACGGCCTCGTCGACCAGTCCGTACGCGGCTACGCCGAGGCGGCGGCCCGCCAGGCCGGTGAACGCCTGCGCCTGCAGCGCCGATTAATGGAACTGCTCCTCGCCGAGCACCACCGCGGCGACCCCGCCGAGGCCCTCACCGAACGGGCCGCCCGGATCGGCTGGCCCCTGCCGGCCAAGGTCGCCGTCGGCGTCCTGCTGCGCCCCGCCCGGGAGGCCATGGCGCCCGCGGTCGACCAGGGGGTGCTGCTCGACATGGAGTACGAGCAGCCCCGCATGGTCGTGCCCGACCCGGGCGCGGCGGGCCGCCCCGAGCTGCTGCACCGGGCCCTGGCCGGCTGGTCCGGCGCGATCGGCCCGCCCGTACCGCTCGCCGACGCGGCGAAGTCGCTGCGCTGGGCCGAGGCGGCGGTACGCCTGATGGAACGGGAGCTGCTCCCCATGGGCGAGGTCCTCTACTGCACCGAGCACACCGAGGCGCTGGTCCTCCTCCAGCCGGAGGAACTCATCGACGACCTGGCCCTCCGCTGCCTGGCCCCCCTGACCCACTGCGGCCCCACCCACGGCCGCCGCCTCGCGGAAACGCTCCTGGCCTGGCTGGAGACCAGAGGCGGAGCCCCGGAGGTCGCGACCCGCCTCGGCGTCCACCCCCAGACGGTCCGCTACCGCCTCCGCCAGATCCGTGAACTCTGGGGCGACGAGATCGACAACCCCGACCGCCGCTTCGAACTGGAGCTGGTGCTGCGGGCACAGCGGCTGAGGGGGGAGCTGGGGGCGGTACGGGGGCGGCGATGAGCCTCCGGCGGCGTATTCGGTGATCACCGACGTGCCCTGGTGGGCTCGTCGGTTTCCGCCCGCTCTGCCTCTGCCCATTGCCCGGCCAAACCTCTATGGCTAGCCTGTGTTCGTCATGCCGATCGCCTGTTGAAATCTCGAACACAGGCGCCTGAGACACATAGGGAGGGGCCGGTCGTGGGACGACTCGTACCAGCCGTGACCCGGGCTCTCGACATTCTCGAGCTCTTCCTCGACGGGGACGGGACGCTGTCCGCCCCCGACATCGTGCGCAAGCTGCAGCTGCCGCGTACCACCGTGCACGAGCTGGTGACCACGCTCGCCGCCCGGAAGTACATCGTGCAGGTGCCCGGCCAGCCGGGACGCTACCGGCTCGGCGTACGGCCGTACCAGCTCGGCGCACGTTACGCCGAGCAGCTCGACCTCGCCGCCGAGGGGCAGCTCGTCGCCCGGTCCGTCGCCGAGACCTGCGACGAGACGGTACACGTGGCGATCCTCGAGGACACGGACGTCATCTACATCGCCAAGGTCGACTCCACGCACGCCGTGCGGATGGTGTCGGCGGCCGGCCGCCGGCTGCCCGCCCACTGCACCTCCGTCGGCAAGATGCTGCTGGCCTCCCTTCCCGATCAGGAGCTCGCCACGCGGATCCCCGACAACGCGGCGCTGGTCGCGATGACCCCCAACAGCATCACCGACCCGGCCGCCCTGCGCGAGGCCCTGACCGAGATCCGTGAGCGGGGCCTCGCCGTGGAGAGCCGCGAGTCCAACCCGGACGTGAGCTGCGTGGCCGCGCCGGTCCGCGACCGCACCGGCCAGGTCGTCGCCGCCCTGTCGATCTCCGTGCCCATGATCCGCTGGAGCGAGGAGCGCCGCACCGAGCTGGAGCAGCTCGCCGCGAAGGGCGCCGCCGAGCTGTCCGAGCACCTCGGCCACCGGAGCGTGGCATGACGACGAAGCCGTACGAGGTCGCCGTACGGGCCGAGGCCGAGCTCGGCGAGGGCCCGACCTGGGACGCGGCGGCCGGCCGTCTGATCTGGATCGACATCCTCGGCTCCCGGGTGCACACCTACGACCCGGCCACCGGCCGCCGCACGGTCCGCCGCACCGAACAGCACGTGGGCGCGGTCAAGCCGCGCGCCGGCGGCGGGCTGGTGCTGAACCTGCGCGACGGGATCGGCCTCCTCGGTCCCGAGGGTGGCCCCGACGGCGGGTTCCGCTGGCTGCACCACGAGCCCGTGCCCGGCCGTCGCGCCAACGACGCCGCCGTGGCGCCCGACGGCACGCTCTGGGCCGGCACCATGCGCTACGACGAGGCACCGGGCGGCGGCACGCTGTCCCGCGTCGGCGGTGACGGCACGGTCGACGTCGTCCTGGACGACGTGGCCGTCAGCAACGGCACGGGGTGGAGCCCCGACGGGCGGCTCCTGTACTACATCGACTCCCCGACCCGGCGGGTCGACGTCTTCGACTACGCGGACGGGCGGGTGTCCGGCCGCCGGACCCTCGCCGAGATCGAGGACGGCGCGGGCTTTCCCGACGGGCTGACGGTCGACGCCGACGGTTGTGTGTGGGTGGCGCTGTGGCAGGGCTCGGCAGTACGCCGGTACACGCCGGACGGTGAGCTGGACCGGGTGATCGAGCTGCCGGTGCCGTTGGTGACGGCGTGCGCGTTCGGCGGGGCCGGGCTGAGCGACCTGTACATCACGACGGCTCGCGTGGGACTGACGGAGCCGCCCGCACTGGCGGGGTCGGTGTTCGTGGTGCCGGGGGCGGGCAAGGGCGTGGCACAGCCCGCGTTCGCCGGCTAGGGCTCCAGCCCGGCCGCTTTCCGCTCCGCGGCCGTCAACGGCGGGCCACTCAACGACGGCTTGAGCGGCCCCACCACCGCCGCCGCCCATACCGACGGAGTCAGCAGCACCCCCGCCCCCCGCTCCAGCGACGTCACGTCGGTCACCCGGCGTGCGATACGCCCGTTGCCCGTCGCCGTGTACATCAGCCGGTCCACGTACGCGGTCACGAGCCGGTCCCGGAGGGTGGGGCCCTGCTCCGTCGCGCCCGGGTAGAAGACGTCCTGGCCGATGGCCAGGTCCCAGGCCGCGCCGACCGGGCGGGAGGCGGCCTTCTGGATCCGCCGGGACAGCCCGGGCGCGGCCCAGCCGTGCCGCCGTACCGTGTCCCGCAGCAGCAGGGCACTCTGCGCGGCGACCGCAAGGCCGTGCCCGTAGACCGGGTTGAACGCGGCGAGCGCGTCACCGAGCACGGCGAAGTTCTCCGGCCACGCCGGCATCCGCTCGTAGAAGTGCCGGCGGTTGACGGTGGTGCGGGTGAAGGACACGTCGGACAGTGGCTCGGCCTGTTCGAGCAGGTCGCCGATCAGCGGGTGCCGCAGGTCCTCACGGGCGAAGCGGACGAAGTCGCCGTTCTCCCGGGACGGCCGGCCGCCGCGCGTGCCGCACAGGGTGACGATCCACCGGCCCTCCTCGATGGGCAGCAGGAAGCCCGCCCGGCCGGGCCCGCCGTCCCGCCGGTCGGGCTGGACGTTGACGACCGGGAAGCCGTCGCGGGCCGCGGCGGGGGCCAGGTAGAGGCGGCTGGCGTACGCCAGACCCGCGTCGACCTCACGCCGCTCCGCCAGGGGCAGGCCGAGGGCGGCCAGCCACTGGGCGGCCTGGGAGCCGCGCCCCGAGGCGTCGACGACCAGGTCCGCCTCGAGGGTCCGCTCGGGGCCGTCGTGGGGCCGGATCCGCACGCCCGTGACCGCGGCGTCCGTGCCGGTCAGGCCCACCGCCTCCGCGCGCTCGACGACCTCGATCCGCTCGTCGGCCAGGACCCGCGCGCGGACCGTCGCGTCCAGCAGGTCCCGGCCGGCCAGGATCACATGGTGGGACTCGGGCCAGCGCCGGAACCAGCCCCGGGTGCCCAGGGCGACGATGTCCGTCGTGACCGGCCGCCGGTTCGACCCGGCCTCCCGGAGCGCCCCGGTGATCCCGGGCAGCAGTTCCTCCATGGCCCGCACCCCGCCCGACCAGAGCATGTGGGCGTGCCGTGCCTGCGGCAGTCCCTTGCGGGGTCCGGGAGCGGCGGGCAGCGCGTCGCGCTCCACGACGACGACCCGGTCGGCGACATCGGCCAGCGTGCGTGCCGCGAGCATGCCGGAGTGGGATCCCCCCAGGACGACGGCGGTTCTGGCGGGGGTGGAGCTGTCAGTCATGCGCGGGCGTTCTCTCTCCCGGGGGCGGCCGCGCGCGAGCGTACCGCCTCGATGTGGTCGCGGTGACGCAGGGCTCGGGACACGGCCTGGATCTCCCGCAGCAGGTAGGTGGTGTCGGGGCCGGAGGGGGAGGCGGCGCTGTCGCTCCGCGGGGCCCCTTCCCGGGCGGCGACGGCGTCCAGGATCGTGACGGCGGCGGCCAGCGCCTTCGCCCGGCCGGGCTCGAAGTCGAGCCCCAGGGCCGCGTCGTACGACCGTTCCCGCAGCTCCTCGTCGAGGTGCCGGGAGAGCTGGAGGAGCACGTCGCGGATGTACGTCTCGCGGCGGATCAGGCGCAGTTCGCCGGTGGCGCGCGGGGCGAAGGGGGCGCCGCCCCCGTTGACGTTGCGCAGCAGCAGGTAGAGGGGGCGTAGCTGCCAGTGGGCGAGCCGGATGCGCCACCGTTCGTGCAGGTACTGGCCGCCGTGCGGAATGATGAAGCCGGTGGCGACCATGGTGGCCGACAGACAGGCGGCCGAGGGGGCCAGGTAGGTGCTCAGCCAGTCCAGATCGTTGCCGGTCAACCGGGCGATGACGGCGGTGAGTTTGGCGGCGTCGAAGAGCAGGTTCGTCGCGTAGCCGACGCCGAGGAACCTCAGGCCCCAGCGCAGCCAGGCGTCGAGGCCGTCGGTGCGGACCCAGTTCCAGATCAGCCGGGCCGTGATCGAGCAGGCCACGGTGTGCGCGAGGAGATAGAGCAGGATCTCCTCGCGCATGAAGGGCGTGGTGGCGTAGTACGTGTCCAGGTCCTGGCGGCGTTCCACGGGGACGTCGGCGAGCCAGAAGAGCACCCACAGGGCGACGACCACACCCGCGTAGGCGAAGACGACCCACCGGGCGGCGCGGCGCGTCGAGGCCGAGCGGTCGGACAGGCCGTTGCGCCAGGCGACGATCAGCAGCAGCCAGGACGCGCACAGCGCGGTGAGCAGCGAGTACACCAGCGGCGCCGCGATGTTCGGCACGCCGGTGACGCGGTTGGTCCAGCCGATGACGGCCGGGGACGCGAAGACGAACACGGCACAGGCGAACAGCAGCAGCCCGCCGACCGCGCGCAGCATGGGGTCCCGCCACATCTTCACCAGGCTGGGCAGCTTGATGACCAGGGCGATGGTCAGCGCCCCGATCGGCAGCCAGAAGGAGACGGAGAAGCCGTCGAGGACGTCCCGGGCGTACGTCATCGCGCGCTGCCTCCGCGTCCCCGGTAGCCCATCGACCGCCGCACCGGATCGAGGGCGGCGTCCGCGCCCGGCCCGCCCGCGAAGGAACCGCTCGCGAAGGAACCGTCCGCGACGGAACCGCTCGCGAAGGTGCGGAAGGCCGTGGCCAGCCGGTGCCCGAACTCGTCGGCCTCCGCCTCGTCCCGCTCGCGCGAACCGTCGCGGGCGGCCACGGCCAGTGCCGCGGATGTCCAGCCGGGCTCGCGGTCCATGGCCCGGACGGCCGCCGTACCCGCGACATGGTGATGTCCGTGCCCCGCGTGCAGATGCCACAGCTCATG
Organism: Streptomyces sp. NPDC056948; assembly: GCF_042674225.1. NCBI lineage: Bacteria > Bacillati > Actinomycetota > Actinomycetes > Kitasatosporales > Streptomycetaceae > Streptomyces > Streptomyces sp. NPDC056948. The sequence goes on along the minus strand of NZ_JBHUQX010000001.1, from coordinate 16,162 downwards.
CCCGAGGATGACCAGTTGCTGCACGGCCTCGGCCCGCTCCTCGACGATGACGAGGTCGAAGTCCTGGAACTCGACCCACAGCCCGGTCACTTCGATCTCGTCGGGAAAGCGCTCGAAACGCAGCTCGACGGGACGCCCTCCGCGCCGCTCGCTCATCTCCTCGCACAGCGCCCGGCACAACGACCGTACGTCGGTGGGGGACTGCTCTCTCGCCCGGACCCCGGCGACGAGCCCGGCGGCCAGACCGCGCATGGCGGAGCCACGTCGCGAGCGCCTGAACGCGGCAGTGACTCGGGCCGCCCTCATCCGCGCGCCCGCGATGTCCATCGCTCCCCCTTCTCACCGCCGGCCGACGGCTTGGCAGCGGTCCGAGACTACGCGCCCGAAAGTGTTCACGTCATGCGATCCGGCGCCCGTAGTTCAACGGAGAACGACCGTTCTTGCGCGGAACGTCGTGTCCAGAGTCCGGCCGGGCCATTGACGCGCAAGCGCTTCGATTTTACGGTCCCGTTCGAAGTAACGAGCATCTTTCGAAATACCGAACACGCCGAACACGCCGAACACGCACGCCGAGCACATGCCGAACGCCGGACACCGACAGTAAGGACAGGGAATGGGACGACCTGGCCTGAATCGCAGGCAGCTACTGGGCGGGCTGGGAGGACTCTTCGCCGCGGGCAGCTTCGGCTTCGCCGCACTCGGCACCGGAGCCGACGCACTCGCCTCCGACGCGAACACCCGCGTCCGGTACTGGAACCTCTTCAGCGGCGGCGACGGCTCCAACATGATCGCCATGCTGGACGCCTTCCGTAAGGCCAACCCGGACATCGCCGTGAAGGACTCCACGCTCCAGTGGGGCAGCCCCTTCTACACCAAGCTCGCCATGGCCGCCGCGGGCAACCGCGCACCCGACCTCGGCGTCATGCACCTGGGCCGGGTCACCGGCTTCTCGCCCGGCCGCTTCCTGGACCCCTGGGACGTCGGACTGCTCGCCCAGTACGGCGTACGGGAGGAGGACTTCAACCCCGCGCTGTGGAAGCGCGCCGTCATCGACGGCAAGCTCTACGCCCTCCCGCTCGACATCCACGTCCAGCTCTGCTTCTACCGCAAGGACGTGCTGAAGAAGGCGGGGCTGCTCGGCGACGACGGCCGGATCGTGCCGGTCACCTCCCCCGACGAGTGGTTCGACGTCCTCAAGGAGGCCAGGAAGGCCACCAAGAAGGGCCTCCAGACCATCGGACTGTGGGCCAACGACCAGAACTTCCAGTGGTGGTTCTTCGTCGCCTTCTACACCCAGCTCGGCGGCACCTGGTTCAACGCCGCCGACACCGAGGTCACCTTCGACACCGACAAGGCCACCCAGGTCCTGGAGTTCCTGCGCCGCCACACCGCCGACGGATACGCCGATCCGGGCATGGGCTCCGTCGGCGCCGAACAGTTCATCAACGGCGCGCCCTTCGCCTGGGAGGGCAACTGGTCGGTCCCGGTGTACTCCGGAGCGAAGCTCGACTACGGCGCGACCCCGCTGCCGCCCGTCTTCGGCAAGCAGGCCACCCACGCCGAGTCGCACGCCTTCGTCCTGCCGCACCAGTCCGACCGCGGCGGCCCCACCAACGAGGCCGCCCACCGCCTCGCCGCCTACGTCGTCCGGCACGCCCGGCAGTGGGCGGCCGGCGGCCACATCCCCGCCTACACGCCCACCCTGTCCACGGCCGCGTACAAGGAGCTGAACCCGCAGAGCGAGTACGTGTCGGCCATGGACCACCAGGCCACCGAACCGAAGGTGTGGTTCGCGGGCTCCACCGGCATCCTCGCCCAGCGCGTCGGCCCGATCGTCGTCTCCGCCACGGTGGGCTCCGCCGAGCCGGAGACCGCCGCCCGCCGGATGAACAGCGCGCTCACCCGACTGCTCGCCATGAAGAACCCCATGGACGGCCACACCGCCGCAGAGGGAGGTGCGGCCGCATGACGGCGACCAGCGCCCAGAGCATCGCCGCACCCGCACGCGTGAAGACCGCCGCCGCCAGCGCCCGCCTCCGGCGCGGCCAGGGCTTCCAGCACGGCGGCTGGTTCGTCGCCCCGTTCCTGGTGCTCTTCGCCCTGTTCGTGATCTGGCCGCTGCTGCGCGGCGTCTACCTCAGCTTCACGGACGCCAACATCTCCGGCGAAGGCGCGAGCTTCATCGGCCTCGACAACTACCGAGAGGCCCTGAACGACCCGCTGATGTGGGACTCCCTCGGCCACAGCGCGTACTTCACGCTCCTGGTCGTCCCCTGCATCACGGTCCTCGCCTTCCTCCTCGCGATGCTCGCCCACCACATCGAACGCGGCAAGTGGCTGTGGCGCCTGTGCTTCTTCGCCCCGTTCCTGCTGCCCTCCACCGTCGCGGCCAACCTGTGGCAGTGGCTGTTCAACCCCGGCACCGGAATGATCAACCACGTCTTCGGCATCGAGACGCCCTGGCTGACCGACAAGTCCTACGCGATGCTCGCCATCGTCATCCAGACCCTGTGGTGGACGGTCGGCTTCAGCTTCCTGCTCTACCTCGCCGCACTCCAGGGCATCCCCGGCCACCTCTACGAGGCCGCCAAACTGGACGGCGCGAACGCCTGGCACCGCATGGTCCACATCACCCTGCCGATGCTGCGCAACATCACCGGGCTCGTCATCGCCCTGCAGATCCTGGCCTCGCTCCAGGTCTTCGACCAGGCCGTCGTGATGATGGACTTCCTCCCCGGGCCCGAGGGATCGACGCGCACCTTCGTCCAGTACACCCTCGAAGAGGGCTTCACCAGCTACCGCGTGGGCTACGCCTCCGCGATCTCCGTCATCTTCTTCGTGATCATCGCGGCCGTCGCCCTCGCCCGGATGTGGCTGCTGCGCAACCGTGAGGAGGCCGCCCGATGAGCACAGCCGCGCACCCCCGCAAGCCGTGGACGCCCAGCCAGATCGTGCTCACCCTCCTCGGCACCGCCGTCTCCGCCGTCTTCCTGGCCCCCTTCGCCTGGGGCCTGTTCACCTCGCTCAAGTCGGAGACCGAGGCGGTGGAGGTCCCCCCGCACTGGCTCCCGAGAGACTGGACGGGCCAGGCCTGGAAGGCCCTCTTCGAGACCGGCAACATCACCAACTGGTTCGTGAACTCCCTGGTCGTCTCGGTCTGCGTGACGTCCGTCGTCCTGCTGGTGAGCGCACTCGCCGGATACGGCTTCGCCCGCACCGAGTTCCGCGGCAAGAAGGCCCTGATGGGCCTGGTCATGGCGGGCCTGATGATCTCCCCGGCGGTCCTCGGCGTGCCGCTGTTCACCACCGTCCAGCAGATGGGCATGGTGGACACCTACTGGGGCATGATCCTGCCGCAGTGCGCCCCCGCCGCGATGGTCTACATCCTCTACAAGTTCTTCCAGGGCATCCCGCGCGAACTGGAGGAGGCCGCGTTCATCGACGGCGCGGGCCGCTGGCGGGTCTTCTTCACCATCGTCCTCCCGCTCTCCCGCCCGTCCCTCGCGGCGGTCGGCATCTTCACCTTCATCGCCTCGTGGAACAACTTCCTCTGGCCGTACATGGTGACCAACAACCCCGACCTGATGACCATGCCGAACGGCATCGCGACCGTCATGAACTCCTACGGCATCCAATGGGCCCAACTCATGGCCGGCGGCCTGATGGCGGGCCTGCCCCTGATCATCGTCTTCGTCTTCTTCCAGAGGCAGATAGTGGCGGGCGTCGCACATACAGGCTTGGCAGGCCAGTAGATAAGCGCCCCTTCAGGGGCGCGGGGCTGTGCTTAATTTGCGGCTCCGCCGCGTGGGCGCGACCAGCCACGACATAGCCGCAGACGAAACTGAACCTCGAAAGGCAAGCATGCAAACCGCCCGCTTCACCCTCAACCCCGCCTTCACCATCGGCGAAGTAAACCCCCGCCTCTTCGGCAGCTTCGTGGAACACCTCGGCCGCTGCGTCTACACCGGCATCTTCGAACCCGACCACCCCACAGCCGACGAAGCCGGCCTCCGCCAGGACGTCCTGGACCTCGTCAAGGAACTCGGCGTCACCACCATCCGCTACCCCGGCGGCAACTTCGTCTCCGGCTACAAGTGGGAGGACTCGGTCGGCCCCGCCGAGGAACGCCCCCGCCGCCTCGACCTCGCCTGGCGCTCCACCGAGACGAACCGCTTCGGCCTCTCCGAGTACATCGCCTTCCTGAAGAAGGTCGGCCCGCAGGCCGAGCCCATGATGGCCCTCAACCTCGGCACCCGGGGCGTCGCCGAGGCCCTCGAACTCCAGGAGTACGCCAACCACCCGGCCGGCACGGCCCTGTCCGACCTCCGTGCCGCGCACGGCGACAAGGACCCCTTCGGCATCAAGCTGTGGTGCCTGGGCAACGAGATGGACGGCCCCTGGCAGACCGGCCACAAGACCGCCCAGGAGTACGGCCGGATCGCCGCCGAGACCGCCCGCGCGATGCGCCAGATCGACCCGGGCGTCGAACTCGTCGCCTGCGGCTCCTCCAGCCAGTCCATGCCGACCTTCGCCGCGTGGGAGGCGACGGTCCTGGAGGAGACGTACGACCTCGTCGACCACATCTCCCTGCACGCCTACTACCAGCCCGAGGACGGCGACGTCGACTCCTTCCTGGCCTCCGCCGTCGACATGGAGTCCTTCATCGAGAACGTGGTCGCCACCTGCGATCACGTGGGCGCCAGGCTGAAGTCCGAGAAGAAGATCAACCTCTCCTTCGACGAGTGGAACGTCTGGTACATCTCGGAGTGGCACGAGATCGAGAACTCCGGCGCGCGGGACTGGGCGGAGGCCCCCCGCCTCCTGGAGGACAACTACAGCGTCATGGACGCGGTCGTCTTCGGCTCGCTCCTCATCGGCCTGCTCCGGCACGCCGACCGCGTCACGGTCGCCTGCCTCGCCCAGCTCGTCAACGTCATCGCGCCGATCATGACCGAGCCGGGCGGCCCGGCCTGGCGGCAGACCACGTTCTTCCCGTTCGCGCAGGCGAGCCGGTACGGCCGCGGCCAGGTCCTCGACGTCCGCGTCGACTCACCGACGTACGAGACGAAGAAGTACGGCGAGGCCGACCTGCTGCACGCCACCGCCGTACGCGCCGAGGACGGCACGGTCACCGTGTTCGCCGTCAACCGCAGCCGCACCGAGGCGCTGCCGCTCGAGGTCGCCCTGAGCGGGCTCGGCCTGTCGTCGGTCGTCGAGCACAGCGCCCTCGCGGACGCCGACCCCGACGCCCGCAACACCCTCGACGACCCCGAGCGGGTCACCCCGCACGCGGTCGAGGGCACGGCTCTCCAGGACGGCACGCTGAGCACCGTCCTGGAGCCGCTGTCGTGGAACGTGATCCGGCTGGCGTGACGACCGGACGGGCGGATCAGCGTTCGATCCGGAGCTGGGCGGCCGAGGACGCCGAGGTCGACGTCGTGCCGACCGCCCAGTAGCCGCCCGCTGAACCCGGCACGGAGGCAAGGGCGTTCATGACGACGGGGGTCGTGGCCACCGGCCCCCGTTCACTCACCCAGGCCGTGCCGTCCCAGCGCAGGTAGTGGGCCCGGGTCTGGTCCCAGAAGTCCCACCCGGCGATACGGTCCGGCTGTCCCTGCGCGTCGGCGACGATCCCGTTGAGCATGCCGACGCCGAACGGCTTGGTGACGCTCTCCCAGGTGCTGCCGTCCCCGTGCAGGAGAAGCACCCCCGGGGGTTTGCCGACCGGGCCGCCGACGCCGTAGTCGTACCCGACGAGCCACAGGTCGTCGTCCGCCACCGGCAGCAGCCCGGTGATGCTCGCGCGGATGCCCTGGTAGGCGGGCAGTTCGCTCCAGGCGGAGCCGTCCCAGCGGGCGACGATCCCGACGCCGTACAACCACACGTCACCGGCCTGGGTGAGCTGGACACCCGAAGGCGTGGCTGCGGTCGCGCTCGGGGGCGCGGGCAGCCAGGTCCAGGTGCCACCGTCCCGGTGCAGGAGCACTTGGCCGTCCGAGGTACGCCCGGAGAACCAGGCTCCGCCACCCGGGTCGACCGCGACACCGGTGAGGGAGGTGCCGGACTGGCCCCGGCCGGGGAAGTCGCTCTCCCGCCAGGTTCCTCCGTCCCACGCGAGCAGATGCGTGACCCCGGCCGTGTCGGTGCCGATCGCCCACGCCGAGCCGGCGCACGTACCGGCCACGGAGTGCAGGTAGCCGCGGAAGCCCAGGTGGCCGAGGCCGGTCCGCGCCCATGCCGTGCCGTCCCACACGAGGGCCAGCGGCGAGCCGAGCGTGCTTCCGCCGCGGCCCTCCTCGCCCACGGCCCACGCCAGGCCGTCCCGGGCGGCGGCGACATCCCGCAACTGGGCGGCCGCTGTGCCCGCCGGTGTCGGCACGGCCTGCCACGCATGAGGTGCGCCGGTGTCCCGGGCGATCGCGGCCGGGGCGAGTCCGAGACCCACCCCGGCACCGACTAATCCGCTGATGAAACGCCGTCTTCGCACGAGGTTCCCCTCCCGGTCGAAAGCCCTTGAAAGGCCAAACGGTGAACCAGCGTGCCGCAGAAGGCAATGCACGAGAACGGCTCGATCCGGTCACGCCGGTCGCTCCGGTCACACGGGCTTGACCGGCACTCCTCCCGCCGCCGCGCCCAGCAGGGTCAGCCGTACATCCTTGGGGCCCGAAGGTGTGCTGCCGTCCGACAGCACCGCCAGCGCCAGTGTGTTGGCCCCACGTGTGCGGAGGATCCCGTTCGGCAGCACAAAGGTGTGCTGCGGCCCTACGTCGTTGATGTACTGGCCCATGTTCCAGCCGTTGAGGAAGAGCTGAACGCGGTAGGCCCGGCCCGGGTCGTCGTCGAGGACGAGCCCGATCGAGGCGTCGACACCCGGGTCGACGTCCAGCCGGAAGTCCGTCCGGTACCAGGTGACGCCCTGCCGCCGGTCGGCCCGGGGCAGCTCGGCGTCCTTCCAGTCCTCGTCCTCATGCTCGGGCAGATGCCAGCCCTCGCGCTCCCCGTGCAGCCCGCCGTTGTTCATCGGGCCACGCACGGGGTCGGGCGTGGACGCGCCCTGGACACGCCACTTCACCTCGGGGGAGGCGCCCTCGAAGGTGACGGCGGTCAGGCCGCGCGCCGCCTTGTGCGTGTCGAGCGCCTTGCCGTCCATGTCGTGCGGCATGGGCCGGACGAGCACGGACAGCACATGCCGGTCGCGCTCTCCGTCCCGCGCCTCACGGAACCCCTCCCGCAGCTTCTCCGGCAGGGCGAAGGTGGCTTTCGCCGTCCACGTCCCCTGCCGGGCCCGGCTCTTGTCCGGTACGGGCATCCGGTGGGTGCCCAGCGGCTCGCCGTCCAGCCAGGCCATGAGCAGGCCCTGCGTGCCCGTGCTGTAGGCGAGGGAGACGGACTCGATGCCGTTCTCGTCGTTCCACTCGCCCCGGTACCAGACGTCGCCGTAGTGGAAGCCGTAGTCGTCGGCGAACAGGACGGGCTGCCCGTCGGGGACGGGCGTCGTGCTGAAGGAGGTCGTCTTGTCGGCCGCGGTCCAGCCGGAGTCGTCGAATCCGGGCTCGGCTTCCGGGTTCTCGGTCCGCCGCCGCCAGTCGTCGAGTGCGGGCAGGGTCGGCCGCGTCACGCCGGGGAGCGGCCGCAGTGCCAGCAGGCTGCCGGAGGCGCTGATCCGGACGGGCACCGGGCGCCCGTTCCAGGTGACGTGGGTGATCCCGCGCGGCCCCCACACCTCGAGGCCGGTCGTGCCGGTCGTGTCGCCGGTGAGGTGGGCCGTGGAGCCGCGCAGGGTCGCCGACCGCAGCAGGGCGGGGCCGTAGACGAGGAGCGCGCCGGAGGGTGTCTCGTACGGCCACAGCCGCAGGGCGGTCGCGTCGTCGGCGAACAGCACCAGCATCGGCGTGTCCACGCCGTCGCCCTCGACCCGCACCCGGCTCAGCCCGCCGGCGCCGAGCGGAGCGGTGATGTTCAGCTTGTTGAGGTTCCAGGACCATGCGGGCTCCGCGTCCAGCCGCATGGGTGTCGGCTCGTCGGGGCATTCCAGCACGACCTGCGCGAGGTCGCCCCGCCGGCCCGCGAACACGGCGATGTCCAGCCGTCCGGCGGTCAGGCTCAGCATCGGCTGCACGGTGGCGTGCACCAGCGTCCGCTTCCCGAGCTTCAGATCGGCGGCGATCAGCTTGGCGTCCCGCGCCGGGACCATGACCGGCACGTCGATCCCGGCGTCCGGCAGCGTCACCGAGACCGCCTCGGCGGAGTCGTTGCGCAGGACGTAGAAGTGGGCGCCGGTGTCGGGATTGGTCAGGGGATAGACCTTGATCCGCTTGTCGGTGGCGCGCACGGCCTTCGCCCGGTTCAGCTTGGCGAGGTCGGGCAGGTGGCGCACCGACTGCCCGATCTGGTGCATCGAGGCGAGCTTGGGGGTGGCGTTGCGGGCCTCGTCGAAGGCAGCGCCGTAGTCGTACGACGTGTAGACGGCCGGCGCGGGCAGCCAGCCCCAGGAGGTACCGCCGAACGTCATGTAGACGTTGTGCAGCGTGATGCCGTTGGCGAGGTTGGTCAGGTAGAAGCGCCGCTCGTACGCCGCGTCCCGGGTCCGGCGCGACTCGGCGTACCCCTTCCCGCCGAACCAGGACCCGCCCCACGGGTCGAACCAGCCCCCGCCGAACTCGGGCACGAACCCGGGCGTGCGCGGACTGGCCGTGGCCCCGCCCTTCGCCCCGCCGGAGCCGAAGTGCCCCCAGTCGGGCGGCACCTGCTCCGGCTCCGGATACCCGTCGAACCCGTACAGCCAGCGCCCCTTCTCACCGCCGGTGCCGAACGACCCGGGCGCCCAGTGGCCGTTGCGGCCCTTGTCGTTGTGGAACAGCGGTACGTCGATGCCGTCGGCGCGGACCTTCTCGTACAGGTACGACATGTAGGCGCGCCCGGCCGGCTCGTCGACGTGCGCGTCGTACTCGTTCTCGATCTGGTACAGCAGGACCGTGCCCGTACCCCGGGTGAACAGGCGCTTCGCGACGATGGCGTTGACCGCGGTCAGCCACTCGTCGACATACTTCAGATACGTCGGATCGGAGGTCCGGGCCGTGCCCTCGGTGGCGGTCAGCCAGCCGGGGAAGCCGCCGGCGTCGACCTCCGCGTTGATGTACGGGCCGGGCCGCAGGATCACGTAGAGGCCGGTCTCGGCGGCCGTCCGCAGGAACAGGTCCAGATCGCGCACCCCGGTGAAGTCGTACCGGCCGGGAGCGGCGGAATGGCAGTTCCATGCGACGTACACGCTGACGGCGTTGTAGCCATGGGCACGCATCTTCTCCAGCACGTCCCGCCACAGGGACGGGCTCGGCAGCCGGAAGGGGTGCATCTCGCCCGACCAGAGCACCAGGCGGCGGTCGTCGACCAGCAGCGAGTACCGGTCGAAGCCGATCCGGTGCCGCTTGCCGTCCGCGCTCGGCACCGGCGGCGGCGGGCCGGTGGGCGCGGTCCGTGCCGTATGGGCGGAGGTCGGCGACCCGCTGCCGGTCAGCGCGAAGCCGAGCGCCGCCGTGCCGGCGAGAGCGTGGAAGGTACGCCTGCTGAGCTCCAAGGGAGCGCCTCCTGTTGTGCTGCCGTGCCGTGCGTGGTGCTTGCGTGTGCGTGGTGCTTACGTGGTGCCTGTGCGGTGCTGTGCGTCATTGTCCACAGGCCGACCGCGACAATGGTCCTATGAGGATCTCGGCACGTGCGGACTACGCGGTACGAGCGGTCGTGGAGCTGGCCGCCCGGCAGGAAGAAGGGCCCGTCAAGGCGGAGGCCGTCGCCACCGCGCAGGACATCCCCCACAAGTTCCTGGAGGGGATCCTCGGCGATCTGCGGCGTGGGGGTGTCGTCGACAGCCGGCGGGGCGGGGGCGGCGGCTACCGGCTGGCCCGGGAGGCCTCGGAGATCACGGTCGCCGACGTGATCCGTGCCGTGGACGGACCGATCGTCTCGGTGCGCGGCGAGCGGCCGACCGGCCTCGCCTACAGCGGCACCGCCGAGCCGCTGCTGCCGCTGTGGATCGCCCTGCGGGCCAATGTGCGCAGGATCCTGGAGGGCGTGACGGTCGCCGACCTCGCGGCCGGCGCGCTGCCCGAGCAGGTGGAGCGGCTGGCGGCGGAACCGGCGGCCTGGGAGAACCCCTGACGGGCCGCGTCCGCGGGTGGTCCGGTGGGCGAGTCCCTGGGTGATCCTCATCGCGTCCTCGGGGTGGCCTCGGTCTGACGCACTGGTACCGCACCTTATGCGTCCGCCGACGCCCGGTGCGAAATCCCGCCACTGTGAATGGCCGGAGTGCGACCTGGCCGACCTCTCCGGCCCTGCGTACGATGCGACCGCTCCCGACCTTCACAGCTCCTTCATGGAATGGTCACAGGCCGGGGGTGCATGCGCGGTCGCCTGCTCTGATCTTGACATGCGCATGCCCACTTCATGATCCACCCCCCACGAACCGATGGGAGAACCATGGCCGGTGGCCTGCTCCTGAGCGGCGCGGTAGCCGCGCTCCTCACCAGCGCACTCCCCGCAACATCCCCGTCCTCCGGGTTCGACGACCCGCCCCCGGACAAGATCATCATCCAGGTCGCCACGGTGAACGGCTCCGGCTGTCCGCAGGGCACGGCAGCGGTCGCCGTCTCCGAGGACAACACCGCCTTCACGGTGACCTACAGCGACTACCTCGCCCAGGCAGGCGGGAACTCCGACCCGACCGCGTTCCGCAGGAACTGCCAGCTCAACCTGAAGGTCCACGTCCCCGGCGGCTTCACCTACGCCATCGCGAGCGCGGACTACCGAGGCTTCGCCGCCCTCCAGCGCGGCGCGAGCGCGTCCCAGAGAGCCTCGTACTACTTCCAGGGCTCGCCCAGCACGGTGTACAAGAACCACCCCTTCAGCGGCCCCCTCAACGACAACTGGCAGGCCACCGACGAGACGGACTGGGCCCAACTGGTCTACGCACCCTGCGGAGTCCAGCGCAACTTCAACATCAACACCGAACTCCGGGTCAACGCCGGCACCCAGTCGGCCGACAAGGTCAGCTTCATGACGATGGACTCCACGGACGGGGACATCAGCACGGTGTACCACCTGGCGTGGAAGGAGTGCCCGTAGTTCTGACGGGCTGAACGGGGGCGGCCCGCCCGCGGGGGTGGGCCGCGCTCGACCACCGACCCTCTCCTGCTTTTTCAGCGCTCTGCGAGCGCCGCCGCGGTGGCTTTCACGAAGGCCTCCGGGTTGTCCAGCATGATGTTGTGGCCGCAGTCGGGAATCGCGACGACGGACACCCCCGACTCGGTGAGGGCGTCCGCGCCCGGGAGCGGACCGTCGGCCTCGGGGAGCAGGAAGGCGCGCGGGATCCTCAGATCGAGCAGGAGTTCCCGCATGGTGGGGACGGAACCGCGGATGAGATGCAACGCGCTGCGGTGCAGGGCCTCCCGGCCGGCCAGCCGCATGGTGGACCACCAGTGCGCACCGACCCGGTCGCGGACCTCCTCCCAGCCCCCGCCCCGCGCGAACTCCTCCTCGGTGTAGAAGGCGATACCGCTGCTGCCGGATGACCCGGGCGCACGCCGGATGGGATCGAGGTTGGCGTCGATCAGGACCAGCCGGGAGACCAGGCGGGGGTGGCGGGCGGCCAGGACGATGGCCACGGAGCCGCCCATGCTGTGCGCGATCAGCTCCGCGCCCTCGACGCCGGCCTGGGTCAGGGCGGCGGCGAGGGCGTCGGCGTGTGATTCCAGGGTGTAGTCGAAGGTGGTCGGCCGGTCGCTGATGCCGTGCCCCAGCAGGTCGATCAACAGCGAGCGGCGTCCGGCCAGCCGGGGATCGACCGCGACCTCCGTGAAGTAGGCGGGCGATGTGGCGCCCAGCCCGTGCACGTAGACGCGTGGCGGCTCCTGCCCCGGCAGCTCGACCCAGCGGATGTGATCGCCCTCGGGCGTTACGGCGACGCTGCGCACGGTGTGTTCTCCTGCGGTCACGAATCGGTGGAGAGACGAGCGTAGCCAGCGGTCGAGATGGAAGGTTCTGGGGTCATGGAGTTCTTCTGCTATCACCGTGATCGGGTCGGCTCCCTGCGACTGCGTGAGGAACTGGGGGAGGCGCACTGGGCCTATATGGACCAGTACGAGGCCGAGTTGATCGCCCGTGGCCCGACCTTCGCGAATGACGGCGAGACGCCCACCGGCAGCGTCCACATCGTCGACCTCCCCGATCCCGCCGCGGCCCGGGCCTTCGCCTTCGACGAGCCCAACTACCAGGCCGGGGCGTACCGGGACGTACTGCTCCGCCGCTGGCGCAACCTGCTGGACCGCACCATGTGGGACTTCCCCGGCGGCCCGACGGCCGGCAACCGCTACCTCGTACTCGGCGTCGGCCCGGACCAGGCCACCGACCTCGAAGTACCTTCCGCGGCGGCCCGGAACGACCTGATCGCGTACGGGCCGCTGCTGTCGGACGACGGTGAGGTGTGGGTGGGTACGGCGGCGCTGGTGAGGGCCTCGGATGCGGACGCCGCGCGGGGGGTCCTGGCGGAGGGGCGGTATGCGGATGTCGAGGTGTGGGCTTGGGAGTTCGGGGGGCGGCGGTGACGGGCGGGGCCCGATGACCTGAGAATGCTCTCCGTCCACGGACGTGAGTTCGCCGCTCCATTCGGGATGTACCGAGCTATTCGGGATCTACCGAGGTAACGATCACTCCGCTGATCTGGGGTTCCTTCGCTGGTTGGCGTTGAAGCGCGCTTTCTTCTGACGATTCCCGCACGTGTTCATGTCGCACCATTTGCGAGTGCGGCTTTGGCTGGTGTCGAAGAAGGCGGCTCGGCAGGTCGGTGATCCGCACAAGGCCAATTTTCCGTCTCGTTCGCCTGCGATGATGCTGATCGCGTCGGCGGCGATCACGCTGAGGGCATCTTCCACGCAGGAAGCCGAGCCGAGCCGCCATCGCCGCTTGCCCTCGGGCGTCAGGATCGCCGCGGCCCGACCCTGAGCGCTGCGGTCATTGATGACCTGGACAGCGGACGCGGGGAGAGCGTCCTGGATCGCGGCCGCTGTCGCGGCGGCGTGAATCGACTCCCTCAGTTCCCGGGCGAGGTCGAGCTGGGCAGTGGTGCAGGAGTCCACGGCGAGGCCGTTCACCGCCAGCCAGTCGATGAGTCGCTGCGGCGTGGGAATGCGCTCCACGGCGTTGCCGCGACGCTCCGACAGAGTCCCCGTGAAGCTGGTCGCCAGCACGCTGCCGAGGCGGAAGTCAGGGAATCCAGCACGCATGGAACCACCTTAGCCGGTTGCGGCGTGACTCTGGGGCCTGCTAGAACCGTCTTAGCCGGTTCCACGATGGCCAGGAGGTCTCATGCCCCGTCCGACCAGCGACGTGCAAGCATTTGAAGCCCATGCAAGGGACGCCGACCTCGACGATCTGCGCGCGCGACTGGCCGCGGCGCGACTACCGGAGGCCGAGACGGTCCACCGCGCCGCGCCCGACCCTCGCCGATGGGAGCAGGGCGTTCCTCTCGCCGACCTCGTCGAGGTCGTGGACTACTGGCGCACCGGGTACGACTGGCGGTCGTTCGAAGAGCGCCTCAACCGGATCGGCCAGTTCCGCACGACCATTGATGATCTGGGAATCCACTTCCTGCACCGCCGATCCGCGCGCGCAGATGCCACTCCTCTGATCTTGACGCACGGCTGGCCGGACAGCATTGCGCGGTTCATCGACGTAGTGGACGAGCTGGCAGATCCGAAAGATGCGGACGCGCCGGCGTTCCACGTCGTGGTCCCGTCGCTCCCGGGCTTCGGTTACAGCGACAAGCCGGCCACCACCGGGTGGGGAACCGAAAAGATCGCGGCCGCATGGGTGGAACTGATGGGCAGGCTCGGCTACAGCGAGTTCGCAGCCCACGGCGGCGACTGGGGAGGCAACATCACCACGGTTCTCGCCGGCAGGTTCCCGGCGCACGTTCTCGGCATCCACACGACGTTCGCGGAGGGACCGCCCGGGTTGACGACGGACGGGCTGACGGCGGTCGAGCGCAAGTGGACCGAGCAAACCCGCGATTTCTGGCGCCACCGCGCGGCATACGCGAAGCAGCAGGCGACCCGACCGCAGACCATCGGCTACTCGCTCGTCGACTCACCGGTCGGGCTTCTCGCCTGGATCCTCGACAAGTTCGCCGAGTGGTCAGACACCGAGGACAGCCCGTTCGAGACGATTTCCAGGGACAGCGTTCTTGACAACGTCACCCTGTACTGGCTGACGCGGAGCGGCGCATCGTCGGCCCGCATCTACTACGAAAGCCACAACTCGCTGGATCCCGAACTTCGGGTCGACGTCCCGTCGGCAATCACCATGTATCCCCGCGACGTCGAGAAGTGTCCGCGCCCCTGGGCACAGGAGCGGTACCGGCAAATCGTCCGATGGGGGTCGCCCGAAAACGGGGGACATTTCCCGTCGCTGGAGGTTCCCGGGTATTTCGTCAAAGATCTGCGAGAGGGCCTCGCGGCAGTGCTGGCCGCCCATCGGTGAACGCGGCTCGGCGACCCGGCACTCGATCACCGCCCGATCATCGCCCGATCACCGCCTGATCCGACTCAAGGCGTTGCGACAGGGGCCGCCCGTTGGGCGAGCGGCCCCTGCGATGCCTGCTCGGTGTCAGCCCTGTTCCACGCCCAACGTCAGCGTGCCCGCGTAGCCCGACGATGTCGTGCTGCCCAGGGGTGTGAGGGTGAGGAGGCCTGAGGCTGCGCCTCCCTCGTCGTAGATGGAGTCCTGGGCCAGGGTGGTTCGGGGGACCGTGTTGATCGCGTACTGGGAGAGGGCCGCGACCCTGGTCGTGATGGTTTCGCTGAAGAAGAGCTGGCCGGTGTGGAGTTCCTCGCCGCCGGTGAAGGAGCCGTCGGGGGTCAGGGTGACGTCCGTGTGGACCTTGATGTGGATGTGCACGCAGCGGCCCCGGTACCAGCCCGGGTAGACCGAGGTGATCTTCGCGACGCCGTTCGAGTCGGTGAGGACGCCGCCGCGCAGGAACGTGCCGTTGTCCGGCTCGTCATGGCCGTTGTTGCCCACGAAGCCGGAGTACTCGCCGAGCGCGTCCGAGTGCCAGATCTCGACCAGGGCGTTCTTGAGCGGGACGCAGGTGTCGTCGTCCACGACCGTGAGCGTCAGGTTCAGGGGGATGCCCGTCTTGTCCTCGCTGATGTCCGAGCGGACGAACTGTCCGTCGAGGTAGTACGGGCCTTCGGTCATCTCCTTCGTGAGGGTGCAAACGGCCGTGGCGGCGACGGGAGCGGTGGTCGTCGCGTCAGGTGTGGCGGTGTCCCTCGCTGCGGCCGCGCCGACTGCCAGGGTGGCGGCGGTGGCGCCGGTGGCGAGCAGCACGGTACGGCGGCCGATGGGGGTGCGTGCCGATGAGTTGGTGCCCGAGTTCTTGTCTGTCATGAACACGGCAGATTAGGAGGGGAGGCTGTTGGTGAGCTGTGAGTTCGGCAAAGTGATGTGCAGTCAAGTGCGTTGTCGGACAGGGGGTTTGCGAGGTGCTGGTGGGGCCGCCCGCTTCTTGGTCAGTGTCGTGCTTCCGCGAGCCGAGTAAAGGGCGCTACGCGTCGCCTTCGGCGATCGACCTTCGGCCGCCCCTTGACTCGGCTCCCTCCAGCACGGGAGAGAAGCGAGCGGGCGGCCGGGGAGGAACGGGTGGCCAGGGGCGTCGGCCCCTTCGGTGGGTCGTGTGGTTGCCCGGGGTTGAGGGGCGCGTCAGCGGGGTGGCGGCACGCCGCGCGGGCTTAGCGGCCACCGGCCGTGGGTGTTCGGGCACGCCGGGTGGGGCGGGGGCGGCTTGAGGACGGCGATTGGAGCATTCGGGTCGCCAGTGAGGAGCGATGCCCAGGTCAGGTGCCCTTGGGAGGGAGGCGGGCATGCCCAAACGCTCCAATGGCAGGCGGCGCCCCTGCGAACCGGGTCATGGGCCAGGCAGGCCGGCGTTCGCCGCACTACCCACCGCCGGTGGCCGCAGCCCGCCCGGCGTGCCGCCACTCCGCCGGCGCGTCCCGCATCGCCGAGTGGCCATGGAGTCGCCCGAAGGGCCCGATTGCCCTGGCCACCCGCCTTTCCGGGCCGCTCGCTCGCTTCTCTCCCGTGCTGGAGGGAGCCGAGTCAAGGGGCGGCC